>JBOHMF010000400.1:0-4319 GCA_050730055.1 Allostellaceae bacterium | reverse complement strand
GAATACACCTCGGTCATGGATCTGCCGGCCGATTTCTATCTGCAAACGATCAAGCGGGTATTTCACGATTACGACCTGCCGCTCGGCCGCTTTCGCGTGCGCGATCAATTGGTCGAGCCGGCGGCGATCGAGCGCACCGCGTTGATGACGGTCGAGGGCGAGCGCGACGACATCTGCGCGGTCGGTCAGACCGTCGCCGCGCAGGACCTGTGCCGCCGCATCCCGGCGGCCAGAAAGCTGCACCACCTCCAGCCCGGGGTCGGCCATTACGGCGTCTTTCACGGCCGCCGGTGGCGGGGCGAGACCTACCCCCGCGTGCGCGATTTCATCCGGGCGCAGGGCTGACGCGAATCCTGTTACTACCCTCGTCGTGGCCGGTGGGCCTTTAGCCACCGGGCTTGACCCGGTGGTTGTCCCGTGGGCCTTCAGCCCACGGACTTGATCCGTGGGCATCTACGCGGTGCAGCGCCAATAAATACTTGAGATACGGAAAGACGTGGATGCCCGGAACAAGTCCGGGCATGACGTTATAAATACTCGATGAGGTGGGTGAGGGCGATGAGGCACGCGGCCCTGCGAGCGCCTCGCACCACCATCAAAGCGAAACGGCATCAATGGCTGGCGGGCGGCGGCGGGTTTGGCTCCGCCCCGACGACCGTATCCACCTGTACTTTTCAGGCATGGCCGACGCGCACGTAAACGTCGCTCAAATAGCCGTGGACCGGCGTCTCCGGGCCGTTTTTGCCGGGGCCGCGCGCGCTCCACTCTCCCACCGCCCAGGCCGTGTTGCCGCGGATGCGATCGCCGTCGAGGTGAACACGGAGATCGTGCCAGCCTGCCTTGAACTCGGCTTCATATCGCTTCCGGATCGCGGCGCGACCGCGGAGGATGCCGAAGGGACTGATATAGAGAGCGTCCTCCGTGAAGAATGCGGCGAGCGCGGCCGCGTCCTTTCGATTGTACGCGTCCTGAGCGTTTTTCACGATCGCCGCGATTTGCGACGCACCGGCCGGGGATTTGTTGGTCTGCGCCGGCGCCGGTCCCGCTGCCGCAACCAGAATGGCGCCGGCGGCGAGACCCAGGATCGTCTGCCTCATGGCTTCCTCCCCATCGTTTTTCGATTTGCCGAATGCGCACGTAAAACCCTCGCGCGACCCTATTTTATCAGGAAAAATGCTTTACCGCGATCCCTCCCGGCCCCCGAGGACGCAGAGGACGCCAGCTCTTCGCCATTGCTGGGTTCGGGCCGACCTCTTTCAGATCCCGGTCGCGCCGGGCGAGGCCGCCTCGATCTCGACCCGGGCGGCATAGGCCGATTGGCCGACGGTAAACGGAAAGAGACCGAGCGCTTCCTGCGGCACGACCGGGTCGCCGGAGGTGACCCGGTTGAGGCCGAGGATACCGTCACGCGTCCATGCGACACCCTCGGGGATGCGGGCGGTGACGTGCGCGGTGGCGGCAAAGGCGCCGCGGCGGTTATAGACGCGGATCGCCGCACCCTCCGTGAGATCCCGCCGCGCCGCGTCCGGCGGCGAAATCCACACCTGCGGTCCCGGATCGCGCTCGGCCAGGAGCGGCAGCGCCTCGCCGCGATTATAAAAGCTGTGAAACTGCGTCAGGGTCCGACCCTGGCACAAGGCCAGCGGAGCCTCGTCGGCCGCGGGCGCCTGATAGACCGGCAGGGGCGGCAGACCGGCCGCCGCGGCGCGCGCGGAAGTGAACTCGATTTTTTCCGAGGGCGTGTGAAAGCGGCGGGTCGGATAGGCAACCGGCGAGATGTTGAGGGCCAGTCTGCCGCCCGCGGCGCGCAGCGCGGCGACGGTCGCCCGCCCGGTCGCGGGGTGATCGAGCACGGCGTCGATCAGACCTTCGTGCGAATCCCAGGGGTAGAAATCCGCAACCCCCAGACGCTCGGCAAGACCTTTGAGAACCTCCTGCGTCGGCCGGGCCTCGCCCTCGGGTTCGAGGATGCGGTCCGTCAGGTATATGTGCGTGTGCGTCGCCTTGCAGCCGAGATCCTCAAGCCAGGCGGTCGCGGGCAGCACGATGTCGGCACAGCGGCGCGCCGTCTCGCTCAGAAACAGGTCGTGACAGACGACGAGATCGAGCCGCTCCAGCGCCTCGGCGAGGCGCCCGGACTCGGCGTAGGAGGAGAGCATGTTGGTGCCAAAGAGCAGCAGTGCGCGCATCCGCCCATCGCCGAGCGCCGCAGCGATCTCGGACATCTGGTCGGGAACATGACGGCCGGGCGAGCGCCGGTCGGCAGCCGCAATTGAGGCAAAGCCGAAGCCGTGCGGCTGAGCGCCGTGGCGCGAGCCGAGACCGCCGCCGGCCGTGCTGTAGCTGCCGGTGAGCGCCGGCAGACAGGAAATCGCGCGCGCGGCGTGCCAGGCGTTGGCGCCCTTGTGAAGCGAACTGCCGCCGACAAGGATCATCGCCGGCCGGGTCGTCGCATAGCTACGGGCAAGAGCGGCGATGCGCTCGGCGGCGATCCCGGTCTCATGCTCCGCCCATTCGGGAGTGAAGGGGCGGACGTGCCGGCAGAGTTCGGCAAAACCGAGCGTGTGTTTGGCGACAAAATCGGCGTCGTACAACCCTTCGCCGATGATCACCTGCATCACGGCGAGCGCCAGGGCCGCGTCCGTGCCGGGGCGGATCAGGAAGACCTCGTCCGATTGGGCGGCGGCTTCGCTCCAGCGCACATCGATCGTCACAATCCGCGCCCCGCGCGCTTTTGCGGCGAGCATGTGGCGGGCGGTGTTGGGCTGGCTGGCGAGATTGGCGCCCCACAGGACGATCAGCTCGGAATTTGCCCCCATATCCTCCTTGGTGTTGATTTCGAGCGCGCCGGTGAGGCCGAGGCCAAAGCCGCCAAGCCCCCAGCAGATCATCGCCGCGCCCCAATACTGGCAGCCGGAAAGGTTGGCAAAGCGGGCGAGCATCTGGCTGCCGAGCGAGAGACCGTAATTGTTGGCGAGATTGCCGTGACCGCCCCACAGCGCGGTTCTGTCGCGCCCGGCGGCGGTGATCCGGTCGGCGATCCGGTCGAGCACCTGGTCCCAGCTTGCTTCATGCCAGGAATCCGCGCCGCGGCGATCGCGGACGAGCGGCTTCAGGAGTCGCTTCGGGTTGCCGATGATCTGCCGCGCCGCCTGACCGCGCACGCACAAAAAGCCCTGGCTGTCGGGGTTGTCCTTGTCGCCCCGGACGCCGACGAGCTTGCCGTCACGGACATCGACCACCATGCCGCACAGGGTCGGGTGGCAGTTCATCGGGCACATGGTCGAAATTGTTCGGGTCGCGCCGGTCATCGTGTCGTGCTCCTTTTAGGGAGGGAGTATCGCAAGCCCGCCGCGTCAAGGGAAGCCGCAACCCTGGGAACGTCCCCAGGAACGTCCCCGGGAACATCCGCTCTTCACCGTTGCCGGGCTTGCCCCGACACCCTATAGATCCCGCTCTGCCGGGCGCGCTCGGGCCGGCACGGCGAGGAAGGGAGCGCACGCATGCCGCTCAAGAGCAAGGTCGTCATCACCTGCGCGGTCACGGGATCGATCCATACCCCGACGATGAGTCCTCATCTGCCGCTGACCCCGGACGAGATCGCCCGCGACGCGATCGCCGCCGCCGAGGCCGGCGCCGCGATCCTGCATCTGCACGCGCGCGACCCGAAGGACGGCCGGCCGACCCCCGACCCGGGCGTCTTTATGCAGTTTCTGCCGCGCATCAAGCAATCGACCGGCGCGGTCATCAACATCACCACCGGCGGCGGTCACGGCATGAGCCTTGAGGAACGCCTCGCCGCCCCCTTGCGCGCCCGGCCCGAAATGTGCTCGCTCAACATGGGGTCGATGAATTTCGGCCTCTACCCGATGCTGAGCCGCTACAAGGAGTGGAAATACGAATGGGAACCGCGCCATCTCGAAATGACGCGGGACTTCATCTTTCGCAACACCTATGCCGACATCGAACATATTCTGAAAGATTTGGGTGAGGGGTGCGGCACCCGTTTCGAGTTCGAGTGCTACGATGTCGGGCACCTCTACAATCTCGCGCATTTTCTTGATCGAGGTTTGGTCAAGCCGCCGCTGTTTGTGCAGACGATCTTTGGCATCCTCGGGGGGATCGGCGCCGACCCGGAAAATCTTGCGCATATGAAACGCATCGCCGACAAGCTGTTTGGCGACGATTACGCCTGGTCGATCCTGGCCGCCGGCCGCCACCAGTTGCCGCTTGTCACAATGGGCGCGATCATGGGCGGCAATGTCCGGGTCGGGCTGGAGGATTCCTTGTGGCTCGGGCGCGGCAAGCTCGCCACCAGC
>JBOHMF010000399.1:0-4391 GCA_050730055.1 Allostellaceae bacterium | reverse complement strand
AAGAGCCTCGGCCGCGTCGTCGGCCATTCCGCGCAGGCCATGCTGGCGGTGCTGCTCGGCTTTGGCATCGTCCTGATCATCGCGGCGAGCCTTGCCTATCTCGCCGAGCGCCACGCCCAACCCTACACCTTCGGCTCGATCCCGGCGGCCCTGTGGTGGGCGATCGAGACCTTGACGACCGTCGGCTACGGCGACGAGGTCCCGGTGACGCTCGCCGGACGGCTTCTGGCCGGGATCGTCATGGTCACCGGCGTCATGCTGTTCGCCTTGTGGGCCGGCATCCTCGCCTCGGGCTATGCCGAGGAAGCGCGGCGCCGCGAATTTCTGCGGATCTGGCAGATTGTCGCCGAGGTGCCGTTCTTCAGCGATGTCGGCACCGCGGTCATCGCCGAGGTGGCCCAATTGCTGCGGCCGCGCGAGTTTCCCACCGGCGCCGTGGTGATGCGCCGCGGCGAGCACGGTGACCGCATGTATTTCATCGCCTCGGGCGAAGTCGAGATCCGGGTGCAGCCGCAGCCGGTGCATCTCGGCGCCGGCCAGTTCTTTGGCGAATTGGCCCTGTTGACCGCGGCGCCGCGCAACGCCACCGTGGTGACAGTGCGGCCCTCGACGCTGCTCGCCCTCGACATCGTCGATTTTCACGAATTGCTGGCGCGCCAACCCGAGGTCGCCCGCCTCATCCGCGCCGAGGCCGAGCGCCGCCTCGATCCCGCCGATCCGATGACGACGGCCGCCGCTCAGTCTTCGCCGGCGGCGAGCGGCGCGTAATAGGCAGCCGGAAAACCGGCGGCGGCGCGCGCCGCATGGTTGAACGGGGGCTTCAGTCCGCCTTTCAGACGGCGGCGGACGAGATCGTGAAAGGACGCGACCGAGGCAAGGCCGCGGGCCTCGCAGACTGCCTCAAACCAGCGCCGGCCAACCGCGACATGGCCGATCTCGTCGCGATAGAGGCGATCGAGGAGCGCCGCGCTCTCAGGGTCGCCGGCGCGCAGGAGCCGGTCGCGCATCGGCGGCGTCACGTCGAGACCGCGCGCCTCAAAAACGAGCGGCACGACGGCAAGGCGCGCCAGCAGATCGTCGGCGGTCGCCGCCGCCGCTTCCCACAGCCCATCATGGGCGGGAAGATCGCCGTAGCGCATGCCCAACTGGCCGAGCCGCCCGGCCAGAAGCGCGAAATGCTCCGCCTCCTCGGCGGCCACGCCGACCCAATCGTCAAAAAAGGCGCGGGGCAGGGAGGGGGTGGCAAAGCGCGCAACGATGTCCCAGGCGAGATCGATCGCGTTCAACTCGATATGCGCGAGCGCATGAATGAGCGCGCCACGCCCTCTGGCCGAGCCAAAGGCGCGCCGCTTTGGCATCGCGCGCGGCGGACACAAGAGCGGCCGCGGCGGCCGGGCCGGGCGATTGGGCGGGCAGGTCGCCCCGAGCGGCATCAGCCCGGCGCGCCAGGCGCGCGCCAGATCGCCGCTCAGCGCCGTCTTTGCGGCCGGGTCGGCGGCGGCGAGGATCGCCGCCGCGCCGGCGGTCAGGCTGGCGGCGGAGTTCAGAGCGCGCGCGCCGCTTTCAAGACCTCCGCGGCGTGACCCGGCACCTTGACCTTGCGCCATATGCCGCGGATTGTTCCTGTCTTGTCGATCAGAAAGGTGCTGCGCTCGATCCCCATGTATTTGCGGCCGTACATGCTCTTCTCCGCCCATACGCCGTACTTTTCGCAGACATCGGAATTGGCGTCGGAGGCGAGGATGAACGGCAGCGCATGTTTTTTCTTGAACCTGTCGTGCGCTGCCACCGAATCCTTGGAGAGGCCGACGACAACGGCATCGGTCCCGCCAAAATCGGGGAACGAATCGCGAAACGCGCAGGCTTCGGCGGTGCAGCCCGAGGTGTCGTCCTTTGGGTAGAAATAGAGCACGACCTTTTTGCCTTGCAGCGCCGACACTGTGAGAGTGCCGCCGCCATCGGTGGGCAGGGTGAAGTCTAGCGCCTTGTCGCCCGGGGCGAGGCTCATCGCGGGGGGTCTCCTGTCGTCTCGCGGCTCGCCTGCCGGGCCGGATCTTCGACCAGCTCCCGATACCAGGCCCGGACGCGCGCCATCGCCGCCGAGAGTTCCGCGTCGAGGCGGGCGCTGTCAATCGCCCCTGCGCAACGTGCCAGGGTCGCCGCGTCAGCCTCGGACAGCGCGCCGGCTTCGGCCGGCGGCGCATCGAGCAAGGCCAGGAGGGCCCGCACCTCGCGCAGTAATGCCAACGCCTCGGCCAGCTCCCGCCGGGCCGCGTCCGGCAGCGCGCCGGCAGCACCAAGCATGGCAAGACCGCGTTCGGGATCAAGACCGCCGAGCGGCGGCAGCCGCGCGGCCTCGCGCAAGGCCAGATATTGTACGAGAAATTCGAGATCGACAAAGCCGCCCGGGCGGTTGCGCAAATCCCATGGCGAGGGATGGGGAAATTGCGCGGCGATGCGCCGACGCATGGCGGCGACATCGATGACGAGCCGCTGCGGGTCGCGCGGGGCGCGCAGCACGGCGGCGATCTCCGCCGTGACCCGGCGGCCCAGTGCGGGGTCGCCGGCGACCGGGCGGGCGCGGGTCAAGACCATGTGCTCCCAGGTCCACGCCGCTTCGCGCTGATAGCGGGCAAAGGCGGCAAAGCTCGACGCGATCGGCCCCGATTCGCCCGACGGGCGCAGCCGCATATCGACCTCGTAGAGCCGGCCCTCGGCGGTCGGTGCGGTGATCGCGCTGATGAGGCGCTGCGAAAGCCGCGCGAAATAGGCGGTGGCCGGCAGACTCTGCGCGCCGTCGGAGGTCTCGCTGCCGGGCGGCGCGTCGTAGATCAGGATCAGGTCGAGATCGGAGGCCAGGGTCATCTCGCGGCTGCCGAGCCGCCCCGCCGCGACCACCGCAAAGGCAGCACCCGGCACCCGGCCGTGGCGGCGCGCGAAATCCTCCTCGACGGCGAGGACCAGTGCGGCGAGCGTGGTCTCGGCGATGTCGGCGAGAAAGACGCCGGCCGCGGCGCCGTCGAGGGTGCGCCGGAGCAGTTGCACCCCGGCCTGAAACCGCCGCTCGCCGGCCCAACGCCGCAGGATGTCGAGGGTGTCCTCAAAATCGCGCGCTCCGGCGAGCAGGGCGGCGAGATCGGCGGCGAGTGCGTCGCGCGCGGGCGGCGGCGCAAAAAACCCCTCGGCCAGGACCGGGTCGAGCAGCGCCGGCCGCACCGCCAGATGCTCGGCCAAGAGCGGCGCCCCGGCCATGATGTCGGCGACCAGTTCGAGAAGACCGGGGTTTTTGTGAAACAACGAGAACAGTTGCACGCCGGCCGGCAGACGCGCGAGAAACCGGTCAAAACGGTTCAAGGCCGTGTCGGGGTGCGGTGTTGCTCCAAAGACGCGCAAGAGAGCCGGGATCAGCTCGGTCAGGATCTCGCGCGCCCGCTGGCTGCGCGTTGCGCGCAGCCGGCCGTGATGCCAGCCGCGCACCAGGGCGGCGACCGCGGCCGGGTCGGCAAAGCCGAGGGTCGTCAGGCTGCGCAAGGTCTCGGGATCGTCCTCGGCTCCGGTGAAGACAAGATTGCCCGGCCCGGCAAGGCTTGGCGCCTCCTCGAACAGCGCCGCGTAATGCTTTTCAACTGAGGCGAGGTGGGTGGAAAGGTCGGCGACAAACGAATCGGTCTCGGCATAGCCGAGAAAGACCGCGATCTGCGCAAGACCGGCGGGATCGGCGGGAAGCCTGTGGGTCTGCGCGTCGTCGATCATTTGCAGGCGGTGTTCGAGGCGGCGCAGAAAGCGGTAACTCGAGCTCAACGTTGCCGCTGTCTCGGGCGCGATGCGGCCGGCATCGGCGAGCCGCGACAGCGCCGCGCAGGTCGCGGCGACCCGCAATTCGCGCAGCCGCCCACCCCAGATCAACTGCTGGGTCTGGGCAAAGAATTCGATCTCGCGGATGCCGCCGCGGCCGATCTTGATGTCATGCCCAAGGATGGCGATACGGCCGCCGCCCTTGTACGCATTGATCTGGCGCTTGATCGAGTGGATGTCCTGGATCGCCGCAAAATCGAGGTTTTTGCGCCAGATGAACGGCTGCAATTCGCGCAGAAACAAAAGGGCGGCGGCGCTGTCGCCGGCGACCGGCCGCGCCTTGATCAGCGCCGCGCGCTCCCAGTTCTGGCCGACGCTCTCGTAATAGACAAGCGCGGCGGCGACCGAGAGCGCCGGCGGCGTCGAGGCGGGGTCGGGGCGCAGCCTGAGATCGACGCGAAAGACATGGCCCTCGCTCGTGCGCTCTTCGAGGATGCGGACAAAATCGCGGGCGAGGCGCGCAAAAAAGCTCTGCACTCCGTCGCGGGCGCCGACCCGGACCCGCGCCGTGTCATAGAGGAGGATCAGGTCGATAT
>JBOHMF010000398.1:0-4407 GCA_050730055.1 Allostellaceae bacterium | reverse complement strand
CGGCGTCACCGCTGTGGAGATCCCCTTGCGCATCGCGCAGCCCCGCACAAATCGGCGCCGCGCGAAATCGCAAATGGGAGTCTTTCGTTAGGAGACATCCACTAGCGCTGGGCGGGTGGATGATCATCCCGACCGCGGCTAGGGAACGGGTCAAGCCTCAAGGCGCTCATGGCGAGGAGATCAAGCATGACTGAAGAGTACGACGTCGTCGTGGTCGGGGGCGGGGCCGCCGGTGTGGGGGCGGCCGTCGCCGCCGCTCAGGCCGGCGCCAGAACGCTGCTGCTCGAAAGCGCTGGCTATCTCGGCGGCGCCGCGACGCTGAAATGTGTCCAGACCTATTGCGGACTCTACACGATCGGCGACCAGCCTCGTCCGGCCGTGCTCGGCGTGGCGGCGCAGGTCGTGCGCAAGCTCCGCGGCATCGGCGGCGTCCACGGCCGGTAAAATTCCGCGGCACCTTCCTCCTGCTCGATACCGAAGCGGTGAAACTGGTGCTCGACCAGGTGACCGATGAAGCGGAGGTCGACATGATCCTGCACGCCACGATGGTTCGCGCCGAACGCGACCAAGGGACGATCCGTTCGGTCACCTATCACGATCACAATGGCGATCACGACGTGCGCGCCAAGGCGTTCGTCGATGCGAGCGGGGATTGCGATCTCGTCTTCTTCGCGGGCGCGTCCACGCGATACGGCAACCACGGCTTCGTCAACCTCGGTACGCTCGGCATCCGGTTTGGCGGCATCGGTCCCAAGGCGAGCCTCGAGGCCGCGGACTGGACCGCCGCGATCCAGAAGGCGCGGCGGGAGGGGGTGTCGCCGCTGTCGAAGGACACCTCGATGATCGCGCGGGTGCCGCTGTCCAACGACGTCATCGCCTACCTGGTCAGCCAGGCCTACGACGCGCGCGATGCGAGGAGCATCAGCCGGGCGGAGCGCCGTGGCCGTGAACAGGCCTGGGCCTATCTGTCGATCGTACGAACGATGAAGGATTGCGAGAACGCCTATCTTGCGGTCACCGGCCCAAGCTTCGGGACGCGGGAGAGCCGGCATGTCGATTGCGTTCGCCAGGTGAAGGAAAAGGACGTGCTGACGGGCGCGCGGGTCGAGGATTCAATCGGACTGGGCGCCTGGGGCACAGAATGGCATTCCGCCGAGACCGAAGAGAGCGTGTTCCAGTTCGTCGGCGGCAACGGCGTATACGAAGTTCCGCTGGGCGCGATTACCAGCGTTGATACGCCCAATCTCTTCGCTGCGGGCCGCACCGCGGACGGTGACCAGATGGCGGGCGCCAGCCTGCGCGTCATGGGTACGGCGTTTGCGACCGGCCAGGGGTGTGGCGTCGCCGCCGCGCAGTTCGCCCGCGAAGGCAATATCAGTGATGTCGCGCTGATCCAGAAGACGCTGCGCGAACAGGGCGCTCTGATCGACGGCGATGACCTGCCCGATCCGGTCGCGCTCCAACCCACCTGATCCAGCCGGGGAGACGACCAACAGGTTCGTTTGTACCCTTTACCTGCGAACATGATGGCGGCGATCCGTCATCAGGCAAACCGTCCGCCACCCCCAAAAACCTTGCCCTGTGCGGCAATACGGGGGCTGCTCCCGACCGCCCGGACCCGCCCCTCATCCGCGGGTCGGTCCAGGAAATCCGCCGCATCGCCGTGCGCCTGGGACAGCGCCGCATCCGGTCCGCTCACATCATCGCCTGGTCGCTCTGGCGACGCGCCCATCAGGCCGCCGCGGCCCCCCGCGCGCTAGCGCGGCAAGAGGCTCCGTCCCATCAGGAACTCGTCGATCGCGCGGGCGCATTGCCGGCCTTCGCGGATCGCCCAGACAACCAGCGACTGGCCGCGCCGCATGTCGCCGGCGACAAAGACCTTGGCAACCGAGGTGCGATAGTCGCAGGTGTTGGCCAGCACGTTGCCGCGCGCGTCGAGCGCGACCTCGGCCTGCGCGATCATCCCGTCCTTGCGCGGACCGAGGAAACCCATCGCCAGGAGGACGAGATCGGCCTTCAAGGTAAAACCGCTGCCGGGGACCTCGCGCATTTGAAAGCGCCCGTCCGCGCCCCGCGTCCATTCGACCCGCGCGCATTCGAGCGCGGCGACATTGCCCGCCTCGCCGAGTGCGCGCCGGGCCGCAACCGCCCACAACCGCTCGCACCCCTCCTCCTGCGAAGAGGAGGTGCGCAGCTTGTTGGGCCAATCGGGCCACACCAGCGGCTTGCTCTCGTGCTCGGGCGGCCGGGGCAGGATTTCCAGTTGGGTGATCGACCGCGCGCCCTGGCGCACCGAGGTGCCGATGCAGTCCGAGCCGGTGTCGCCGCCGCCGATCACGACGACATCCTTGCCCTCGGCGGTGATCGTGCCGTGCGGGGCGGCCTTCTCCTCGCTGTCGCCGGCGTTGCGCCGGTTCTGCTGCGGCAGAAAATCCATCGCGAAATGGATGCCGTCGAGGCCGCGCTCGGGAATTTCGAGATCGCGCGGCAACTCGGCGCCGCCAGTCATCGCGACGGCGTCAAATTCCTCGATGAGATCGGCCATCCCGATATCGAGGCCGATTTCGATCCCGGTGCGAAAGGCGACGCCTTCGGCGTGGATCTGCGCGACGCGCCGGTCGATGAGGCGCTTGTCCATCTTGAAATCGGGGATGCCGTAGCGCAGCAGACCGCCGAGGCGGTCGGCCTTCTCATAGAGCGTGACGGCGTGGCCGGCGCGCGCCAGTTGCTGGGCGCAGGCGAGTCCCGCCGGCCCCGAGCCGACCACGGCCACCTGCTTGCCGCTGTGCCGCGCCGGCGGTTGCGGGGTGATCCAGCCCTCGGCCCAGCCGCGATCGACGATCGCACATTCGATCGTCTTGATCGTCACCGGGTTGTCGTCGATGTTGAGAGTGCAGGCGGCCTCGCATGGCGCCGGGCAGATGCGCCCGGTGAATTCCGGAAAGTTGTTGGTCGCGTGCAGGGTTTTGAGCGCGTTCTGCCACTGCTCGCGATAGACGAGGTTGTTCCAATCCGGGATCAGGTTGTTGACCGGGCAGCCCTGATGGCAGAACGGGATGCCGCAATCCATGCAGCGCGCCGCCTGGTTTTTGAGTTCCGGCTCGGGCAGCGGCTTCAAAAACTCGTTCCAACTCCGGCGCCGCACCTCCGGCTTGTCATAGCTGCGGTCGTGGCGGGAAAATTCGAGAAATCCGGTGATCTTACCCATGAGATTGCCCCGTCATTCCGCAGCGGCGCGCGCAGCCGATTTTTCGGCGTCCTCGCGCGATCCTGAGCTTGTCGAAGGGTCGCGCGGGGCTGGGCGCTCGCTCTGCCGTTGCATGAGGGCGCGGCGGTAGTCGTGCGGCACGATCTTGACAAATCCGGTCAACGCATTCTCCCAATCGTCGAGCAGGGTGCGCGCCCGCGCGCTGCCGGTCAGCAGGTGATGACGCTCAACGAGGATGCGCAAGCGCCGGGCGTCAAAGCGCAGGAGGTCGCCCATGCCGGAATCCTCGACACTGGGGGCGCACCGGCGCGGCCGGTCGGGATCGCCCTCCTCGTCGAGGTCGAGCGGCGGCACCGCTTCGAGCGCGACGCCGGCGCGGTTGCACAGGCTGGCAAAGCGGCCCTTCGGGTCCCAGACATAGGCAATGCCGCCCGACATGCCGGCGGCAAAGTTGCGTCCGGTGTCGCCGATGACGGCGACGACCCCGCCAGTCATGTATTCGCAGCCGTGATCGCCAGTGCCCTCGACGACCGCGACGGCGCCGGAATTGCGCACTGCGAAACGCTCGCCGGCGACCCCTTCGAAATAGGCTTCGCCGGCGATCGCGCCGTAGAGCACGGTGTTGCCGACAAGGATGTTCTCGGTCGGGTCGCGCCGCGCTTGCGGCGGCTGGCGCACGATCAGCCGTCCGCCCGACAGCCCCTTGCCGACGTAATCATTGGCATCGCCAAAGAGTTCGAGGGTGATGCCGCGTGCGAGAAAGGCGCCAAAGCTCTGTCCGGCGGTGCCGTGAAAGCTGGCCCGGATCGTCTCCGGCGGCAGCCCCGTATGACCGTAGCGCCTGGCCAGTTCGCCCGACAGCATGGCCCCGACGGTGCGGTTGACATTGCGGATCGGACGCTCGATGCGCACTGCGGCGCCGCTTTCCAGGGCCGGTCGTGCCAATGCGATCAGTTCGTTGTCGAGGGCGCGCTCCAGATGATGGTCCTGGCGCTCGCAATTGTGGATGGCGACACCGGGCCTGCGCGGCGTCTGATAGAGGAGGCGGGTGAGATCGATCCCGCGCGCCTTCCAATGCGCGACCGCCGGCGCCATGTCGAGCCGCTCGACGCGGCCGATCATCTCGGCAAAGGTGCGGAAGCCGAGCCCGGCCATCAATTCGCGCACCTCCTCGGCGACAAAAAAGAAATAGTTGATGA
>JBOHMF010000397.1:0-4415 GCA_050730055.1 Allostellaceae bacterium | reverse complement strand
GATGACAATGAGCCCGGCCTCGATCATCAGCTTGCCGACCTCGCCGATGCGCCGGATGTTCTCGACCCGGTCGGCGTCGGTGAAGCCGAGATCGCGGTTGAGACCGTGCCGCACATTGTCGCCGTCGAGCAGCATCGTGTGATGGCCGAGAGCGTGCAGCTTGCGCTCGACGAGATCGGCCACCGTCGATTTGCCGGCGCCCGACAGCCCGGTCAGCCACAAGACCGCCGGCGCCTGGCCTTTGAGGGCCGCGCGCTCGGCCCGGCCGACCGAGAGCGCCTGCCAGTGGATATTGCTGGCGCGTCGCAGACCAAAGGCGATCATCCCGGCGCCGGCGGTCTCGTTGGTAAAACGGTCGATCAGGATAAAGGCGCCGGTGTCGCGGTTGAGCGCGTAGGGATCAAACGCCACCGGCGCCGCCGTCGCCAGATTGCAGAAGCCGATCTCGTTCAAGGCCAGGGTCTTGTCGGCAAGATGGGCGAGGGTGTCGACATCGACGCGATGCTTCAAGGCGGTGACGGTCGCCGGAAGGGTGCGGGCGCCGATCTTCAACAGGTAGGAGCGCCCGGGGACGAGCGGGTCCTCGCTCATCCAGATGACGTGTGCCGCAAACTGATCGACGCATTCCGGCGGGTCGGCGGGCGCCGCCAGGAGATCGCCGCGCGCTACGTCGATCTCGTCGGCGAGGGTCAAAGTCACCGCGTCGCCTTCCTCGGCCCGGGCCAGATTGCCCTCAAAGGCGATAATCTCCTTGATCCGCGAGGTGCGCCCCGAGCCGGCGACGAGCACCGGGTCGTTCGGCCTGAAGGTGCCGGAGACGACCGTGCCGGAGAAGCCGCGAAATTCCGCATCGGGGCGGTTGACCCATTGCACCGGAAAGCGGAAGGCGCGCGGGGCCGCGGCGGCCTCGACATCGACCGTTTCGAGATGCTCGACAAGGCTGGGACCGCGATACCACGGCATCCGCGCCGAGCGCGCGCCGATATTGTCGCCAAAGCGCGCCGCCAACGGGATGGCGCGGATCGTCGGGTCGCCGAGACCGGCGGCAAAACCGGAAAAGGCGGTGGCGATCTCGGCAAACCGGTTCTCGGCAAAGCCGACGAGGTCCATCTTGTTGACGGCGAGCACCAGATGGCGGATGCCAAGAAGGGCACAGATGTAGGCGTGCCGCCGCGTCTGCCGCAGAAGACCCTTGCGCGCATCGACAAGGAGGATGGCGAGATCGGCGGTCGAAGCTCCGGTCGCCATGTTGCGGGTGAACTCTTCGTGACCGGGCGCGTCGGCGACGATAAAGGCGCGCCGCGGCGTCGAAAAAAAGCGGTAGGCGACATCGATCGTGATCTTCTGCTGGCGCTCGTCTTCGAGCCCGTCGAGGAGCAGCGAGAAATCGAGATCGCCGCCGGTCGCGCCAAAGCGGCGCGATTCGCGTTCGAGCGTCGCCAACTGATCAGCCGGAACCAGGGCGCAATCGTAGAGCAACCGGCCGATCAGGGTGGACTTGCCGTCATCGACCGAGCCGCAGGTCAGAAAGCGCAAGAGGTCCCGGCCGCTGGCGCCGCCCGGCTCGGGCGCACCGGCGTCTCCGGCGGCGGCCATCAGAAATACCCCTCGCGCTTTTTGCGCTCCATCGCCGCGTCCTCGTCGCTGTCGATGAGCCGCCCCTGCCGCTCCGACTGGTGCCCGGTGCGCAACTCGGCCAGGATCTCGGGGACGGTTCCCGCCTGCGATTCGATCGCGCCGGTCAACGGGTAGCAGCCGAGCGTGCGAAAGCGCACAAGACGCTCTTCGGGCTCTTCGCCCGGTTCGAGCGGCAGCCGCTCGTCATCGACCATGATCCAGGTTTCCGCACGCCGCACCACCGGGCGCGGCGCGGCAAAATAGAGCGGGACGACCGGGATCGCCTCGACGGCGATGTATTCCCACACGTCGATCTCGGTCCAGTTTGACAGCGGGAAGACGCGCATCGTCTCGCGCGGCCCGAGCCGCGTATTGTAAAGCCGCCACAATTCGGGCCGCTGCTTTCTCGGGTTCCATCCGTGATCGGGGCTGCGCACCGAGAAAAAGCGCTCCTTGGCGCGGCTCTTCTCCTCGTCGCGCCGGCCTCCCCCAAAGGCGGCATCAAACCCTCCACGGTCGAGCGCCTGCTTCAGCGCCTGCGTCTTCATCACCGCGGTGTGGAGCGCCGAACCGGAGGCAATCGGGTTGATCCCGCGCGCGCGCCCGTCCGCGTTGGTATGGACCCGCAGATCGAGGCCGAGGCGGCGCGCCGTCTCGTCGCGAAATGCGATCATCTCGCGGAATTTCCAGCCGGTGTCGATGTGCAGGAGGGGAAAGGGCAGCCGGCTGGGATAAAACGCCTTGCGCGCCAGATGCAGCATGACGCTCGAATCCTTGCCGATCGAGTACAGCATGACGGGGTTGCGGAACTCCGCAACACTCTCGCGCAGGACGCCGATCGCCTCGGCTTCGAGACGGCGCAGATGGCGGGATTTGACAGGCGCAGGCGCGGCGGACGAGACCGTGATGATGCTCACCAAAAAGGGTCCCATGCAGATCAGGTACAACTTCCCGTTACAAGCGGACGCGGCAAGAGTCAATCTCCCGCGATCCGCCGCGCCCCGCCCGCGCTCGTCGCCGGCCGCTCAGTGCAGTCTCGGCGCCTTGAGGAACTGCGCGCGGTCGGCGGAGGCGATGCGGCAGGTCTTGGGCGCGCCGTCGCGCATGACCTGGAGCACCACCTCGCTGCCGGCCGGACCCGCCGCCCACACCTTGCGCCAGAAACTCGCCAGGCTGCCGATCGTCTCCTGGCGCACGGAGAGGATGCGATCGCCGGGTTCGAGGCCGGCCTGCTTTGCCGGGCCGCGCTCAGCGAGACCGGCGACGACAATCGCGTCCTCGACCTCGGCGGCATAGAGACCGAGCCACGGCCGCGGCGGCCGGTTGGGCCGACCATAAATCAGCAGATCGTCGAGGATCGGCGGCAGCAGATCGACCGGCACGACCATGTTGACATCGCGGCGCAGTTCGCGACCGCTGCCGCTGGCGTGCTGGACGTGCAATGAGCCGATCCCGACCAGCCGCCCGTCGGCGCCGATCAGCCCGGCGCCGCCCCAGAACGGGTGCGCCGGCGCAGTGAAGATCGCCCGGTCGAGTACGTACTCCCAATACCCGGCGAACTCCTGGCGGGCGACGATCAGACCGGCGACGGCGTGGCGACGGCCGCCCTCGGCCGCCATGATAACGCGATCGCCGGCGCCGACCCGCGTTCCCGAGCCGAGTTCGAGCGGCGCCACCGGAAGGCGTCCCAACGCCTGCACCAGCCCCAGGCCGCTTTCCTGATCATAGGCGAGGACGTGGCCGCGGACGGCGCCGCCGGAGGCCGAGGTGAGCCAGATCGTTTCCGCCTCGGTGATCAGATAGCCGATCGTCAGCACCAGCCCGTCGCGGCGGATCAGGACGCCGCTGCCGGCGCGTTCGGTGCCGAGCGTGCCGGCGGTAAAGGCGTCTTCCGGGACCGTCGCCTTGAGGCCCAGAACCGCGCTCAGCGTCTGGTCAAGATCAAAGGCGCAGTCTTCGGGCTTGGGCTGAAACTCGGCTGGGATTTCCCAATCTGTGGTTCGCGGCATATTGGCGGCTCATTCGCTGGCATGGCCTCGTCTGCAAGGAGGTAGAGTGCAGCGCGGCAGAGCGCTTGTCAAAATCCGCGAAGCCGGCGCCGCGCAGGCCCGCTCCGGCTTGACAGCGGGGGCGCCTCAAAATATCTAAGCAGCACTCTCCCACAGAGAGTGCCAAACCTTATTTCCAAGCAGGTTGCAGGAGGTCTTGATGAAATTCCGTCCATTGCACGACCGCGTGCTGATCCGCCGCGTCGAGCAGGAGGAGAAGACGGCCGGCGGCATCATCATTCCCGACACGGCCAAGGAAAAACCGATGGAGGGCGAGGTGATCGCCGCCGGCCCGGGCGCGCGCGGCGAGGACGGCAAGCTCCAGCCGCTCGACGTCAAGGCGGGCGACCGGGTGCTGTTTGGCAAGTGGTCGGGCACCGAGGTCAAGCTCGACGGCGAGGAACTGATCATCATGAAGGAAAGCGACATCATGGGCGTGCTCGACGCGGGCGCCGCCGCCCAGCGTGTCGCCTGAGGAAAGGACGCGAGATGGCTGCCAAGGAAGTCCGGTTTCACACCGACGCGCGCGATCGGATGCTGCGCGGCGTCGATATTCTCGCCAATGCGGTCAAGGTGACGCTGGGGCCAAAGGGGCGCAACGTCGTGCTCGACAAGTCGTTCGGGGCGCCGCGCATCACCAAGGACGGGGTCACCGTCGCCAAGGAGATCGAACTCTCCGACAAGTTTGAGAACATGGGTGCGCAGATGGTGCGCGAGGTGGCGTCAAAGACCAGCGATCAGGCTGGCGAC
>JBOHMF010000396.1:0-4415 GCA_050730055.1 Allostellaceae bacterium | reverse complement strand
GCTGTGACCTCAGCCGCCGCACCTCACAGCGGTCGCCGTCCGAAGTGATCGCGGGCAGCGGCCCGTTCTATCCCGCCGTCAGTTTTCCGCCGGAAATGACTTTGGCAGCAATTCCGGGTTCTTCATCACCGCGAACGGGTAGGCGGCCTCCTTCACCATGACGCCCCAGTATTCGGGAGCAAACGTCTCATGCGATTTGACGCTGAACATGCGCTTGCCCACCGGCGTATCAAAGCTCATCCCGAGCATCGCCTTGGCGACCTTGTCCGAGTTGGTGCTGTGGGCCTTTCTGATCCCGTCAACCAGCGCCTCGATCGACTGATAGCCGACGATCGACCAGCCCGAAGCGTATTTTTCATGGGTGAATGCCTTCAGAGCGGCGATGAATTGCTTATGGCCCGGCGGCTCGTTCTTGGTGAAGATCACCGGATCGTAGCTGTCGGAGATGATGCCAAAGGGATACTCGGCGCCGAGCGCCTTGGCCTCATCGGTCGTCCCGACCTCGGCCGCGTCGATAAACCGGTTATCGATCGCCTTGAAGTAGCCGAGCGGCTTCGCCTCCTTGCTGAAGGTGATGAAATCGCCGGCGAAGAGCGAAGCGTAGACGGCATCCGGCTTTTTGCTCATCTGCGCGGTGATGAAGGGTGTGAAGTCGGGCTGGCCCACCTTTGGCCATTCCTGGTCGACGATCTTGATGTCGGGGCGCAGTTTTTTCAGTTCCTTGACAAAGGCGGCAGCCGAGTCGCGGCCGTAGGCATAATCGGGAGCGATCGTCGCCACGGTTTTGACGTTCTTCCACCGCGCCATCAGGGTCGCCCCCGCCAGCCCCTCGACATCGGTATTCGAGGAAACGCGGAAGATGTAGGGGTTGATGTGTTGCGGATCGGTGAGGATCGTGCTTTTCGAGGTCGGGGCGATAAAGACGATATGGTTTTCCTTGGCCACGGTGGAGACCGCCGGCGCCTCGGCCGAGGTCAAGGTGCCGACGAGAAAATCGACACCGTTCTTGATGATCAGCTCGCGCGACACGCGCACCGCCTCGTCGGCGTTGGCCTTGCTGTCGCGCGGCAGGATTTCCAGCTTGCGCCCCAGGACGCCGCCCTTGGCATTGATCTCCTTGGCCGCCAACTGGGCGCCCTGGAGAACCGGTACGCCATAGACCGCGGTCACCCCCGATAGCGGGATCGGAAAGCCGATCTTGATCGGCCCGGCGGCAAAGGCTCCTGCCGGGACCAGCGCGGCGGCTGCGGCAGCCCATGTGATAAAGCGGCGAAGTTGCATTCTTTCCTCCCCATTCGCGCATCGTGTTCGCGTTGACGCATGGTTTGTGCGCCCGCGCGCGGCTGTCAAGCGCCGTCTGACCGCGGCGCGGGGGCTGCGCGCACACGCCGCGCCGGGCGGTCTGCGCGAGGCACAATCGCGGCACGGGGGGCTACTGGTAATAGTACCAGCTGGCTTCATAGGCGATCTTGGCAACCGCCCAATTGATCGCCAGGCTGAAGGCGGCCATCATCGCAAAGCCGATCAGCAAGGTCACCACGACCGAACGCATCCCCGAGGACGGCTTGGTCAGGACGAGAGCCAAGCCCGCCGACAGGCAGTACAGAAAGAGCACCGGGACGAGTGGTATGGTGTTGGGCATCCCGAGCCCAGCATGGACGGGATGGGCTTAACGAACGGTTGCACGGCACTTGCGAAAAAAATCGCGCAGCATCCGGGCAGCCGGCTCCTCGCCGATACCGCCATAGATCTCGGGCCGATGATGGGTGGTGGGCTGCGCGAACAGGCGGGGTCCGTGCTCGATCGCGCCGCCCTTCGGATCATAAGCGCCAAAATAGAGCCGACGCAGCCGCGCGAGCGCGATCGCCGCGGCGCACATCGCGCAGGGTTCGAGGGTCACGTAAAGATCGCAGCCCGCGAGCCGGACCCGCCCGAGCCGGGCGGCGCCCCGGCGCAGGACCAGCATTTCGGCGTGCGCGGTCGGATCGCCTTCGCTCTCGACCCGGTTGTGGGCAGCCGCCACAACCACCCCTTTGGCGTCGACCAGCACGGCGCCGACCGGAACCTCGCCGGCCGCCGCCGCCCGAGCCGCCTCGGCGAGCGCCTGCGCCATCGGGGGCGGGTCCGCCGTCATCCCGCGTACCATTCCCGGATCGGCGCCGGGATTGCCACCGGGCGGCGCGTCGAGAGACGCATAAAAAGACCCTCCTGCTCGGCCTCGGCATGGATTCGGCCGCCGACCGCAAACTCGGCGGCAAGCCGCCAGCGCACGCGCCCGAGATCGGCGACCCGCATGCGGCCCATGAGCGGATCGCGGATCGTCACCGGCCGGCGATAGGCGATCCGGGTATCGATGAGGACCGGTGCGATATCTTCGGCGAGCGCCCGCAGCAGCGGATAGGACAGCGCCATCAGCCCGAGCCGCAGATCCTCAAGCCAGCGGATGAACACGATGTTGCTGACGATGCCGGCAAAGTCTATGTCGTAGGTGCGGATCGGCAGCGCGATCTCGTAGAATTGGTTCATTGCTCCTCATTCCGATCGGGTCCCAGGATGGCACAGCCGGTCATCGGTCTCACCCTCGATCATGAGCCGCCGGGCGGCTATTCGCAGTACCCGTGGTACGCGATCCGCGAGAACTATTGCAGCGCGGTCAAGGCGGCCGGCGGTCTGCCGGTGCTGCTGCCGCACGATCCCGATGAGGCCCCGCGCTATCTCGACCTGATCGACGGGCTTGTTGTCACCGGCGGCGGGTTTGATGTCGATCCCGCCCTGTTTGGCGCCGCGACCCGTCATCCCAGCATCAAGACCAAGGACCGCCGCACCGCCTTTGAACTCGCCACGACGCAGGGCGCGCTCAAACGCGAGACGCCGGTGCTCGGTATCTGCGGCGGCGCGCAGCTCATCGCCGTCGCACTCGGCGGCACCCTCGTCCAGGACATCCCTGACGAGATCCCGGGAGCCCTGCCGCATCGCCAGCCAAATCCGCGCAACGAACCCGGGCACGAAGTCCGCATTGTCGCGGGCACCTTGCTGCATCACATCACCGGGGTCCTGAGCCTCGCCGTCAACAGCGCCCACCACCAGGCGGTCAAGACCGCGGGGCCGGGCGTCGTCATCAACGCGCTGGCCGCGGACGGCGTCATCGAGGGTATCGAGGACTCGCGCCGCCGCTTCTGTCTCGGCGTGCAATGGCATCCCGAATTCGTGCTCTCTGACGGCGACCGCCGCATCTTCCACGCCTTTATCAAAGCCGCCGGCGGATGAGCGCTGCGACCGCCGACACGCCCTCGGAAGAGCGGCCCGAACGCGTCGCCAAGCTCCTGGCACGCGCCGGTCTGTGCTCGCGCCGCGAGGCCGAGCGCTGGATCAGCGAGGGTCGGGTCACGGTTGACGGCGCGGTGCTGACCAGCCCCGCCGTCGCCGTCACCGCCGCCAACAAGGTCTGCGTTGACGGCGCCCCGCTGCCCGCACCGGAGCCGGCGCGGCTGTGGCGCTACCACAAACCGCGCGGCCTTGTCACCACGCACCGCGACGAGCGGGGACGGCCCACCGTCTTTGCCGCCCTGCCAAAGGAATTGCCGCGCGTGGTCTCGGTCGGCCGGCTCGATGTCACCGCCGAGGGGCTGCTGCTCTTGACCAATGACGGGGCGCTGGCCCGCCGCCTCGAACTGCCGGCGACCGGCTGGCTGCGCCGCTACAAGGTGCGCGTGCACGGCGACCTCGATCCCGACCGGCTCGCCGCGCTCATCAAAGGCGTCACCATCGACGGCGTCCATTACGGCCCGATCCGCGCCGAGATCGAGCGCCGCCAGGGCAGCAATCTCTGGCTCGCCATGTCGCTGCGCGAGGGCAGGAACCGCGAAGTCCGCCGCGTCGTCGAGCATCTCGGCGGCATCGTCACACGGCTGATCCGCCTCGCCTACGGGCCGTTCCAGCTCGGCCATCTGCCGCCCGGCGCAGTCGGGGAGGTGCCAAAGAGGGTTCTCGCCGAGCAGCTCGGCGCCGCCGCGCCAAAACCGCCTCCTCATGCGCATCGTCGGCGGTAAGCATCGCGGCCGGCGGCTCTTTGTCCCCGCCGGCGCGGTGGTGCGGCCAACCAGCGACCGCGCCCGCGAAGCCGTGTTTGACATTCTCTCGCATGGCCGCTTTGCCGCTTCCGGCCTGCCCTTTGCCGGGGCGAATGTGCTCGACGCCTTTGCCGGCACCGGCGCGCTCGGTCTCGAAGCCCTGTCGCGCGGCGCCGCCCGCGCGGTGTTCATGGAGAATGGCACCGAGGCATTGGCGGCCTTGCGCCGCAACATCGCCGCGCTCGGCGAGGACGAGCGCGCTGATGTCCTGCCCGGCGATGCAACCCGCCCGCGGCGCGCGAGCGAGCCTTGCACGCTGATCTTTCTCGATCCGCCCTATCGGAT
>JBOHMF010000395.1:0-4420 GCA_050730055.1 Allostellaceae bacterium | reverse complement strand
GCACGTCGTTGAGGCCCCTGACCCCGGTGATGACGATGGGGGTCCGGTTGAAGACCTGCTCGCCGCGGAGGATCGCCTGGCGCGCGGCGTTTGTCGCTCCGGCGCCGGGCCGACCGCTCCAATTGTCGTAGAGCGTAAAGACGTTCGGGTTGAACGGCGCGCCTGTCGGGTTGCCGCCAAACGGATCGTTGATGCCCGGATAGAAGGCTGCCAGCGCCGCGGCAAGCGCCTTTGGCCCGCCCATCGCCCCGGCGGCGGTCAACGTCTTCGCGCCTTTGTCAAAGAGTTGTGCGGTGAACTGACCGCTCTCAAAGGCGACGATCTGCTGAAGCTGGTCCGGCGTCGGTGGCTGGTTCGCCTGAAAATGGATCAGGACCGCATCGTGCGCCTGGTTGGCAAGGCTCGGCTCGCGCCCGTCCCACATGAAGGCGCTCTCAAAACCGAGATTGGTCGTCGGCAGCGGGCGCCGGTACACCGAGACGGTGCCGCTCGTTTCACTGGTCAGACCGGTGACGGGGTTGGTGTTGCAGCCATAAGGGTCGTTGACCGCGATGATTTGGAATTCGGGATTTGCCGGTATCGGCAGGCCGATGCGGATCAGCCCCTTTTTCAGCAGCAGGCTGTAAGCCTGCTGCTGCGCCGCCGGGGTCGAGATGTCGTCATCCGGGCAGGTGGCGCCATCGATCGGCCGGAACAGCGGGTCCTGACCC
Organism: Allostellaceae bacterium; assembly: GCA_050730055.1. GTDB lineage: Bacteria > Pseudomonadota > Alphaproteobacteria > ATCC43930 > CGMCC-115725 > AP-15. The sequence goes on along the minus strand of JBOHMF010000395.1, from coordinate 3,710 downwards.
GCGCTTGCAGCAAAGCGGGCGTCCACGCCTTGCACGCTGATCCCCCACCCCTGCGCCGGCCGGTGGCAGGCGAAGCAGGTCCGCCCGTTTGTCCCCAGGGTCTGAAAAAACGGAACGTTCTTTGTGACCACCCGACCGTCTGGCCGATAGGAGGCGACGGCCCCGCTCGAATCGGCATCGCGCTCGAACTGCGGAATGACCGGCGGAGTTGCCAGCACGCTGTTTCTTCGGACATGTCCCGGGGCGGGAAACAGCTTCCCCATCTTCTGCGCATGGGCGATTTCACCGGCGAGGGTCGCCGAGGGGCTGGCGGTCTGCCCCTGGACAAGCGGGGAGAAACCCGCGGCGCCGGCAAATGCCAGGCTGCCGGCCAAGAGCATCACCTTTTTTTTCAATCCGTGCATATCGTCCTGCTCCCCGCCGCACTCTCTGGCCAAGCCGAGTTTCCGGGCGCACCGCTTCTCAATTCGCGTGCAGATGATCGATTGAAAATCAATCGGAAGGTGTGACGCAGGCCGCGTCGAGCTGTCAAGCCAAGCTGGGGGCGGGTTCCGCGCCTCGGTTCAGCATCTCCTCCGTACCGTTCGCTGTATCCCGATCCGCGCGAGCCGCAGGTCGGCGCCCCCGCGCTCTGCAAAGAGTGCAGTCAAACCTTGAAACCCGGTATTTGCGGCCGCCGCGCACCGATCGGCCTCGTATCCGGCGATGGGGGTGGTGATTTGCCGGCGGAAGGGCCAAATTTGTCGCAGCATCGGAACCATTCGCACTGTGTCCTTTTCGTGACCGACAGTCTTACGCTCGCCCCGGCCGAGCCGGGCTTTGGCCGGATCAGCCTGCGCACCCTGGTAGCGATCCGCTGGGTCGCGATCCTCGGTCAGGCGCTGACACTCATGACCGTCCATTTCGGATTGGGCTACCGCCTGCCGCTCCTGCCTGCCTTTGGCGTCGTTGCCTGCTCCGCGCTGCTCAACATCTTTCTGCTCGTCCGTCGCCAGGCGGTGACCCGGCTCGGCGAGCGCGATGCGGCGCTCTACATGGGCTACGACATCCTGCAGTTGGCCGCGCTGATCTACCTGACCGGCGGTCTGCAGAACCCGTTTGTGATCCTGATCCTGGCCCCGATCACCGTGGCCGCGACGATCCTGTCGCAGCGGCCAGTCATCGGCCTGTCGGGGCTTGCGGTGGCGGCGATCACGATTGTCGCCGTCTGGCACCTGCCGCTGCCGTGGAGCGGTCCGCCGCCGGTCTTCCCGCTGCCGCTCGTGCTCGGCAGTTGGACCGCGCTGGTGTTGGCGACATTGTTCATCGCCCTTTACACGTGGAGCGTGGCGCAGGAGGCGCGCCGGCTGCGCGATGCGATGGCGGCAACGCAACTGGCGCTGGCGCGCGAGCAGCAGGTCTCGGCGGTCGGCAGCCTGGCCGCGGCGGCGGCGCACGAACTGGGCAGCCCGCTGGCGACGATCGCCGTCGTCGCCAAGGAACTGGCGCGCGAACTGCCCTCCGACAGCCCCTATGCCGAGGACGCCGCGCTCCTGGTCAGCCAGTCCGAACGCTGCCGCAAAATCCTCGCACAACTGGCCCAGCAGCACGATGAGGACGGCGGCTCGCCCTATGCGCGCCTGCCGATCGCCTCCCTTGTCGAGGCCGCTATGGCCTCCCACCACGACCAGGGGGTCCGCTTGATCTTTGCCACGACCAGCGCCTCGGCCGAGAACGAGCCGCTGGTCCGGCGCAGCCCCGAGATCCTGCACGGTCTCAACAACCTGATCCAGAACGCGGTGCAGTTTGCCCGGCGCGAGGTCAGCGTGACCACCTCCTGGGACGCCGACACCGTCACCGTCGAGATCGCTGACGACGGGCCGGGTTTTCCATTGCATCTGCTCGGCCGCCTCGGCGAACCCTATCTCTCGACCCGCGCCGGCGAGGCCGCCCACATGGGCCTCGGCATCTTTATCGCGCAGAGTCTTCTGGAGCGCAGCGGCGCCCGTCTCGTCTTTGCCAACCTGCCGGAAGGCGGCGCGCACATTGCGATTTTGTGGCAACGTGCCAATCTGGAAGCCAGTGAAAGAAACCGTCCGTCTGCGGCGAAAGCCCACGAGCAGCTATAGCCCGGCAGCTATAGCCCGAGGGGGCGCCCGCACGGCCTCAAAGGGCGACTGCCATGACCTTGAGCGACAAGACCCATCCGGCTGCGGCAGCGGAGGCGCGCGCCGCGGCCTTGCGCGGCCTGCCCGAAGCGGAGCGGACCCTCCTGATCGTCGATGACGACGCGCCCTTGTGCCAGCGCCTGGCGCGGGCGATGGAGCGGCGCGGCTTTATCGTTACGACCGCGGACAGCGTCGCCACCGGGGTGGCGGCGGCGGCCGGTCACCCCTCGGCCTATGCGGTCGTCGACATGCGGCTCGGCGACGGCCGCGGCTTTGACGTGGTCAGCGCCCTGCGCAAGGCGCGCCCCCAGGCCCGCATCGTCATGCTGACCGGCTACGGCAACATCGCGACCGCGGTGGCCGCGGTCAAGGCCGGGGCGATCGACTATCTGCCCAAGCCGGCCGATGCCGACGCCGTCGAACGCGCCCTCCTGGCGCAGGAGGACGGCACTCCCGAACCGCCCGAAGACCCGATGTCGGCCGACCGGGTGCGCTGGGAGCACATCCAGCGGGTCTTTGAGTTGTGCGAGCGCAACGTCTCGGAAACCGCCCGCCGTCTCAAGATGCACCGCCGCACCCTGCAGCGCATCCTGTCAAAGCACGCCCCGCGCAATTGACTCGAGCGCTCCTCCCTCGCTAGACTCCGATACGGCGAGATAAGACAAGATTAATTTCCATAATCGGCAATGCGCCAGTACCTTTTTGGCGCTTTGCAAAATGCACGGAACTGATAAATCGTTTTGTGAGGTCACTGGGACGAAACCTTCTCCTTGCAGCGGCGTTACTGGTGGTTGAGGGGCCGCCGCCTCGGCTGCGGCGCGTGGAGGTGGAGATGGAGCGGGAGAGCAAAGAGCCGCGCGCGGCGCGACCGCAAGGAGGCTCCCCAGCGGCGATCCCGGAGTTCGATCACGCTCTCGCCGCGGCTCGTGACGAGGATGCGCGGCGCCTGCGCGAGCTTCTGGAAGCGCTGCCGGCCGCCGTCTACACGACCGACGCCGCCGGGCGGCTGACCTACTACAACCAGGCGGCGGTCGCGCTTGCCGGCCGCACGCCGGAACTCGGCCAGCAATGGTGCGTCACGTGGCGCCTCTACAAGCCGGACGGCACGCCGCTGCCGCACGAAGAGTGCCCGATGGCCGTCGCCTTGAAGGAGAACCGCCCGGTCCGGGGCGTGGAAGCGGTGGCCGAGCGGCCCGACGGCACGCGCGTTCCGTTCATGCCCTACCCGACGCCGCTGCGCGACAGCACGGGTGCGCTGATCGGCGGGGTCAACATGCTGGTCGATCTCAGCGAGATGAAGCGGGCCGAGGCGGCACTGCGCGACCGCGAGCGCCGTCTCTGCGAATTGAACGACAGCCTCGAACGGCAGGTCGAGGAACGGGCCCGCCAGCTCGCCGCGAGCCGCGCTCAACTGCAAGCTTTTTTTGACGTGTCCCCGGACTGGCTGACCTTGCAGCGCGCCACCCCGGACGGGAACTTTGTCTATGCCGACATCAACCCGACCTGCGCGGCGGCCTACGGGCTGCCCCGCGCAGAGGTCGTCGGCCGCACTCCCGAGGAGGT
>JBOHMF010000394.1:0-4421 GCA_050730055.1 Allostellaceae bacterium | reverse complement strand
GGGGGGACCACCGGCATCGCCGCCGCCCTGCGCCTGGCTCGCGCGATAAAGCGCCTCGCCAATCTTCATCGCGGCCTGGTTCAAGGTGTCGGTCTTGGCCTTGATCTGGCCGATATCGTCGCTGCCGAGCGCGTCCTTCAAAGCCTGGACCGCGGCCTCGACCGCCTGGCGATCACCGGGGGCGATCTTGTCGCCGCTCTCCTGGAGCGTGCGCTCGGTGGTATGGATCATCGCATCGGCGTGGTTTTTAACTTCGACCAGTTCGCGCCGCTGCTTGTCTTCGGCGGCGTGCGCCTCGGCGTCCTTGACCATGCGTTCGATGTCGGCCTCGTTGAGACCGCCCGACGCCTGGATGCGGATCTGCTGTTCCTTGCCGGTGGCCTTGTCCTTGGCCGAGACCTGGACGATGCCGTTGGCGTCGATGTCAAAGGTCACCTCGACCTGCGGCATGCCGCGCGGCGCCGACGGGATGCCGACCAGATCGAACTGGCCGAGGAGCTTGTTGTCGGCGGCCATCTCGCGCTCGCCTTGAAACACGCGGATCGTCACCGCGGTCTGGTTGTCTTCGGCGGTCGAGAAGGTCTGGCTCTTCTTGGTCGGGATCGTCGTGTTGCGGTCGATGAGGCGGGTGAAGACACCGCCCAGGGTCTCGATGCCGAGGGACAGGGGGGTAACGTCGAGCAAGAGAACGTCTTTGACCTCGCCTTTCAGGACACCGGCCTGGATGGCCGCGCCGACGGCGACGACCTCATCGGGATTGACGCCGCGATGCGGGTCCTTGCCAAAGAACTGCTTGACCGTCTCGATGACCTTGGGCATCCGGATCATGCCGCCGACAAGGATCACCTCGTCGATCTCGGAAGCCTTCAACCCGGCGTCCTTCAAGGCGTTGCGGCACGGGCCGATGGTGCGCTGGATCAGGTCGTCGACCAGGGCTTCGAGCTTCGCCCGCGTCAGCTTGATGTTGAGATGCTTGGGGCCGTGCTGATCGGCGGTGATGAACGGCAGGTTGATCTCGGTTTGGACCGAGGACGACAGCTCGATCTTGGCCTTCTCCGCCGCCTCCTTCAGGCGTTGCAGGGCGAGCCGGTCGTGGCGCAGGTCGATGCCCTGCTCCTTTTTGAACTCATCGGCGAGATAGTCGATGATCTTCTTGTCAAAGTCCTCGCCGCCGAGGAACGTGTCGCCGTTGGTCGATTTGACCTCAAACACGCCCTCGCCGATTTCGAGGACCGAGATGTCAAAGGTGCCGCCGCCGAGATCATAGACCGCGATCGTGCCGGTGCCCTTTTTCTCCATGCCGTAGGCGAGCGCCGCAGCGGTCGGTTCGTTGATGATGCGCAGAACCTCAAGCCCGGCGATGCGGCCCGCGTCCTTGGTCGCCTGGCGTTGGCTGTCGTTGAAATAGGCGGGGACGGTGATGACCGCCTGCGCCACGCTCTCACCGAGATAGGCTTCGGCCGTCTCCTTCATCTTTTGCAGGATGAAGGCGCTGATCTGCGAGGGGGCGTATTTCTTGCCGCGGCCCTCGACCCAGGCGTCGCCGTTGTCGCCGCGGACGATCTTGTACGGGACCAGCTCCACGTCCCGATTGACCATCGGGTCGTCAAAGCGGCGCCCGATGAGGCGCTTGATCGCGAAAAAGGTGTTCTCGGGATTGGTCACCGCCTGGCGTTTGGCGGCCTGACCGACAAGACGCTCGCCGGAATCGGCAAAGGCGACCATCGAGGGTGTGGTGCGCGCGCCCTCGCTGTTCTCGATCACCTTGGCGTTACGGCCCTCCATCACGGCGACGCAGGAATTGGTCGTCCCGAGATCGATACCGATAACCTTGCTCATGGACACCTCGTGCAAAAGCAGAACCCGACGGCCCGGGAAAGCACCGTCGCGATCCCCCGGGAAGTGATTGTTCGATCACAATCCTTAGAGCCTGTTTGAGTGATCCTCATGAGCCGCGCTGCGTGTCGCAAAGGGCCGGATGGTAGGAGCGGCGCGAAGCGCGATGCCGGACATCGGGCGAGCGGCGCGACGCATCAGCAGGCCCTTTGCGCCGCAGCCCTGCGGGACGCGCCGATTTTGGCCGATTGCGTTGTCGCCGCCCCTTGCCGATGAGTGGCATCGCCGGCGGAGCAGCTCCTCGCACTCGGCTCAAAATCGGCAGCGTCGCGGCCATGACGATCACTCAAATAGGCTCTTACTACAGCGAAGTTCATATATGTCCCGTCGCGGGCGGGTACAACCGGCCCTCCGGGATCAGCGGTCGCGCTGCTCCGATCGCCAGGACCGCGACCGAGACATTGTCGATCCCGCCGGCGGCGAGCGCCGCCTCGACCAGAGACGTGCACGCTTCGGACGGTGCCAGGCGCCCGATGATGGCGCTGATCGCAGTGTCATCAACCAGTTCGCTCAGGCCATCCGAACACAGCACAAAAACATCGCCCGGGCGGAGCGGCAATCCCTGCGGCCAGACGGCCGGCTCGGCCACCGGCTCGATGCCGAGCGCGCGCAGGATGATATGGCGCTGCGGACTCTTCGCCGCCTGCTCCGGGGTCAGCCTGCCGTCGCGCACCCGTTGGGCTACCAGCGAATGGTCCTCGCTGATCTGCCGCAGCCGGCTCTCGCGCAGCAGATAGGCGCGGCTGTCGCCGATATGAGCGAGAAAGGCGGCGTCCTCGTAGAGCGCCAGCGCGGTGCAGGTCGTCCCCATCCCGGCGCAGGCGGGATCGGCCGCGCTGCGCCGCCAGATGGCCTCGTTGGCGGCGGCGAACGCCGCCTTCAGCACCGCGTCCGGCGAACCATGGAGCTCATAGTAGATACGGCGCACGGTATCGGCGGCGATTGCCGCGGCCACCTCGCCGGCAGCATGTCCGCCCATCCCGTCGGCGACCAGGACCAGGACGCCGCGCGCCGCTGCGCTTTCTCCTGCGGGGGGAACAACGCAGGCGACGACGTCCTCGTTGTTGGGCCGGACCAGACCGGGGTGGGTCAGCATCGCGACGGTAACCGAAAGCGATCCGCAGAGGCCGGTTTCGGTCGTTGCGTCTTTGTCCATCGGAGACCTCCTTGCCGCCCCGCGGGCCGCGCGGTGACGTTTTTACCGCCATATTCTTCCTTGCATCGTGGGGAGGTGATCGGTGTACACGTTTATCCGCTTCAATGGGAATTGGCGATGCCGGCCGCAGGGCAACGCGATTTAGGATTGTACCAGCCGCTCGACTCGGTCTGGCAGGGCGAAGACGACGCCCCTCTGCTGGAACGCCTCCTCTGCTTTTATCCGCGTCGCGAACCGCGGGCGATCCTCGACGCCACCGTGAACGGCGCCCGCTTCTGGCGCGGCAGCGCGCGGCCGGTCATCGGTCTGGACATCGACCCCCGGCACCGCCCGATGGTCTGCGCCGACAACACGGCGATGCCGTTTCGCGATGCCACTTTTGATGTCGTTATCTATGACCCGCCGCATATTCCAAACCAGGGACGCGACCGCTCAAAGGATTTTACCCTCCGGTTCGGATTGGGCGCCCGTTCGGAGAAGGAGCACGGTTATACCTTCGCCCATACCTATCCGGCCTTTATGGCCGAGGCGCACCGCGTCCTCGGCGACGAGGGGATCTTGCTGTGCAAGATCGCCGACTATGTGCACAACCACCGCTATCAGTGGGCGCATGTCGATCTGGTCCGGGCCGGAGAAGAGGTCGGTTTTACGGCGTGCGACTGCATCGTCAAGGTTCGCAAGGGGCCGATCATCGATCCGAAGTGGAAGGTGGCGCATCACACCCGGCGCCAGCATTGCTATTGGATCGTGTTTCGCAAATCGAATCGTTGCGAGTGAGCGGCCTCCGCGGGCTTCTCCGGGAGCGGTTGTGCCGTTCGGGCAGCCCCGCTATCATCGGCCAACTGACGAAGAGGAGCCGTCATGGCAGATCTCGCCGAACTGGACGCCGTTCCGGACAGGATCGAGGCGACCCTCGACTATTTTGTCGATACCGCGGCGATGCCGGTCACGCTGGTCGCCGAACCCGGCGGCCGCGATATGCGCAGCGGCGGCGGCCAGGGCGACCAGCGCCGGGTGAGCTTGCGCAACGGCCGGCTTGAGGCGGATCGCTTCCGGCTCGATCGCGAGGGCTTTCGCTTTGTCCGTCACGACACAAAAGTCGCCAGCTTTTACGACGAAGCGGAGATCCGCCGGGTCTACTATCCGGAGATGGAAAACCTGGTCAAGGCCGAGAGCGGCGCCCGCCGCGTCGTCGTCTTTGATCACACCCTGCGCACCGCTGACGACGCCCTGCGCGAAGAGACCAAGATCCGCGATGTCGTCCGCCGCGTGCACAACGACTACACCGAGTGGTCGGCGCCGCAGCGGGTGCGCGATATCCTCCCCGAAGAAGCCGAAACCCTCCTGGCGCGGCGCTTTGCGATCGTCC
>JBOHMF010000393.1:0-4421 GCA_050730055.1 Allostellaceae bacterium | reverse complement strand
GGCCTTGACCGGCGGCCCGTCGGGAAAGCCGGTGACGCTCATGATCTCGGACGCCGCCTGGATTGTGAAATCCATCGCCAGGTTGTCGCGATCGGGGCCGGTGAGGCCAAACCCGGTGCCGGAGGCATAGACGAGCCGCGGGTTGCGCGCATGAAGCCGCTCCCAGCCGACGCCAAGCCGATCGAGCGTGCCGGGCGCGAAGTTTTCCAGCAGCACGTCGGCCCGCTCCACCATCGCCAGCAACAATTCGCGGCCGCGCACCTCCTTCAGATTGAGGGTGATCGCGTGCTTGTTGGAGTTGAGCATGGCAAAGGGCAGGGTCGTGCTTTTTCCCGGTTCGGCGCGCCGCCGTCCGGGTTCGCCCGCGGGCGGCTCGATCTTGATGACAAAGGCGCCGGCCTTGGCCAACAGCAGGCTGGCATACGGCCCCTGATAGATCTGCCCGAAATCGAGCACCGTCACATCGGCGAGCGGCCGGTTTGCGCGTGTCTTATCCATCCCTCGGCCCCGTCCGTCGCCCGTGCCTGTGGCAGATTGTTGGCATCGCGCCAGGCCGCGCGCAAGCCGGCAGCGATTTCGGTCGCGCCGCGGGCGCGGCCGAGTCATGCTGGACAGCGCTGTCCCATTGGGGTCTCTGCGCGAGCCGCGCTCGCGCAGGGCTGGGGATCGGAGGAGAAAAAGATGAAATACGAGGTCATCTCCGGCGATTGCCACGTCGATCTCGTCTGGCTGCCGCCCGACCTGTTCACCGCGAACGCCAGCGCGGCGCTGCGGGAGCGCATGCCGCACGTCGCGGACCGCCCCGACGGCAAGCGCTGGGTCACGACGCAAGGGGCCGATTTCGGTTTGATGAACGGGATGGGTTCGGCCGGGCGTCCCTATATCCCGGGGCAGATCCATCGCTCCGACCGGATGGCCTCCACGGGACTCTATGACGACGGCAAAAAGGGCATCCGCCGCCCGACCGATCCCGAATTGCGCCTCAAGGACCAGTAACGCGACGGCGTCCAGGCCGAGGTTCTCTACGGCATTCTCGGCGCGACGATGCGATTGAAGGACGACGCGGCCGCCGATGAGATGCTGCGCATCTACAACGACTGGCTTGCCGCCTTTTGCGCCACCCATCCCGACCGCTATGCCGGTCTCGCCTGCATTCCCAACCACAGCCCCGAGGCCGCCGCTGCCGAGATCCGGCGCACCGCCAAAAAGGGTGTGGCGCGCGGGGTCGAGATCGCCCGCCGCCACGACATGACACCGCTCTGGGATCCGTGGTGGGAGCCGGTCTGGCGGGCGGCCGAGGAGAGCGGGCTGCCCTTGCACTTTCACACGATCGGCGGCGGCAACCGCCCCGACCTGTCAAAGCTGGCGCCAAAGGTGGCGCTGGCGGCGCGCGCCTCCGGCATCGCCCAGTTTCAGATGCACATGGCGGATGTGCTGCTGTCGGTGATCTTTTCGGGTGCGCTCGAACGCCATCCCGGTTTGAAGCTCGTCATCGGCGAGGCCGGGATCGGCTGGATTCCCTATGTGCTGAACCGCATGGACGACGAGTGGGAAGAGCAGTTCCGCGGTCTCGATCTGAAGATGAAACCGAGCGAATACTGGCGCCGGCAGTGCTACGCCACCTACCAGACCGATCCCGTCGGCGCCAAGCTCGTCGATGAGGTCGGCGAGGACAACATCATGTGGGGTTCGGACTTCCCGCACCCCGACGGAGTGTGGCCGGATTCGCAGGCGGTGATCGCCCGCGAACTCTCCCAGGTCCCGGCGACGCAAAAGCGCAAGATCGTCTGCGACAATGCGGCCCGGCTCTATCGCTTTGTCAATTAGGCGCGGCGCGCGCCTTCACCTCTGCCGTTCGCCCTCTTCCCCGTTGGGATGGGGGCCGGAGCGCCCGTCAGCGTATAGGGACGAGCGCCGAAAACGATCGCTCCGCGGGTCCGTGCGGCCCTCGGATCAGGGTTGGCGACAGCTTTATCCCTGGGCCGTGGCATAGCAGGCGCGGCCGACCGCGACAAGGGCGCCGGCCTCGTTCGCGACATCGATATCGACAACGCCGACGCTGCGGCCCTGGCGCCGCACCCGTGCCGTGACGACGAGCGCGGTGTTGACCGCTGCGCGCAGATAATCGACACGGAAATTGATCGTCGGCAGCGCGCGGCCGAGCAGCATGACGAGCGCATAATCGCCGACCGTGTCGATGACGGACGCAATCGGGCCGCCATGCCATTGGCCCGAGCCGCGCCCACGCTCAAATTCGGGGCGCAGCGGCGCGCGCACGACGATCTCCTGGCGCTCGGGATCGGCCGAGATCACTTCGAGGTGCAGCGAGGCGATAAACGGCGACTGCGCGAGCCGCGCCTGGATCTCCTCCCGCGAGAGCGGCAGCGCGCTCACGGCGTCACCACGATCTTGCCAAAGACCTCGCGCGCTTCGAGCCGGCGAATCCCCTCCGCCGCCGCATCGAGCGGCAGGATCGTCTCGACCAGCGCATCGAGGCGTCCCGCCGCGACCATATCGAGCAAGGTCAGAATATCCTCGCGGGCCCAGCCGTTCGACCCCAGGATCTTGAGCTCGAAGGTCCAGATGAAACGGATGTCCTCGGTGGGGTCAAAGCCGGCGGTCGCCCCGCAGGTCAATAGCCGGCCGCCGACGCGCAGCACGCGCAGCGACTTCACCCAGGTGTCGCCGCCGGTGTAGTTGACGACGACATCGATGCCGCGATCTATGCCGGCGCCGCGGCGTGTCGGCTTGCCGTAACGGGCCTGGATCGCGCCGACAAAATCCTCCGTGACATAGTTGATCGTGTGGTCGGCGCCGAGCGCCCGCAACCGCGCCGCCTTCTCGTCGGTTCCGGCACAGGCGATGACCTCGGCCCCGACGAGCTTGGCAAGCTGCACGCAGCACACGCCGACCCCGCCGCTGGCGCCAAGGATCAGGACTTTCTCGCCGGTCGTGACGCCGCCCTGTGTAGACATCATGCGCAGCGCCGTACCGTAGGCGCAGGGCAGCGCGGCGGCCTCGGGAAACGACACGCGCTCCGGGAGACGGATCAACTGGTGCGCGCGCACGCGGCAGAACTCGGCCAGACCGCCATGCACGGTCTCGCCGACAAGACCGCCCTCGACACGATTGATCGGATCGACAAGGACGCGCTCACCGATCGACCAGCCGGCGACGCCCGGTCCGATTTCGGCAATCTCGCCAGCGACATCGAGCCCCTGGATCGCCGGCATCGCGATCCTGATGCCGGGCATGCCGCGCCGGGTAAAGACATCGTGGTAGTTGAGCGAGCAGGCCCTGACGCGCACCACGACATCGCCCGCTCCCGGCGCGGGGTCGGGGAAGTCGGTTTCGAGGCGCAGCCCGTCATTGCCGCCATGCGCGCGCAGCACCAGGGCTTTCATGGCGCTTCCCTTTCCCGATCGGGGTCGGCCGCCGCGCGCTCGGCTGCGAGCCGCCTCAAGGCCGCGCGATCGACCTTGTTGGTGCCGGCCATCGGCATCTGATCAAGAAACCAGACGCGGCGCGGGTGCTGGTAGGCGGCGGCGCGCGCCAGCGAAAACGCCTTGATCTCATCTTCGCCGACCGTCGATCCGGGAGAGCGCACGACAAAGGCAACCGGCTTCTCGCCCTTGATCGCGTCCGGCACCGCCACGACGATCGCCTGATGGATCACCGGATGACGCTCCAGCATCGTCTCGACCTCGCCGGGAAAAACATTCTCGCCACCGCAGACAAACATGTCGTCGGCCCGGCCGACAAAATAATAAAACCCATCCGCATCGCGCCGGAATACGTCGCCGGTCACGTAATAGCCGTCTTCCGTCATCACCCGCCGGGTCGCTTCGGGCAGATTGTGATACCCGGTCATCAAGGCCGGGCAGCGCATCTCCAAGACCCCTTCGTCGCTCTCGCGGCCCTCTTCGTCGATCAGGCGAAGCGCGACCGCCGGGTGCCTGACGCCAAGCGAAAGCGGCGGGGTCGGGCGCCCGTCCGGATGAGCCGCAAAGACGATCGGACCCGCCTCCGTCGTGCCGTAGCCATTGGTGATCTCGGCGCGCGGAAAGAGCCGCCGGGTTGCCGCCATCAGCCCACCCGAGACCGGCGCCGACCCCATGCGCACGACGCGGACCGAGGACAGATCGGTCCGTGCGAGGAGAGCTTCCTCTTGCAGCATCATCGCGATCATCGTCGGGACGGAGGTGATCGCCGTGCAGTGAAAGCGGCCGATCGCGTCGATATAGCCCGCGGTCGTAAAGGCCGGCAGCAGAACGATCGTGTTGCGCTGCACCAGCGCGGCCTGCGACACGGCGAGCGCATTCATGTGATAGAGGGGCGCTGCGACCAGGACTCGCTGACCGCCGCGCGGCACATTCCGGCTGCGTTCTTCGACGACCCAGAGATGACTCTGATGCGACAGG
>JBOHMF010000392.1:0-4444 GCA_050730055.1 Allostellaceae bacterium | reverse complement strand
TCGCTGCGCTCGAACACGTGGTCGGCGCGCAGACCCAGATCGCCGCCGTCTGCATCGGGCCGGACGACGACATGGAAGAGCGCCGCCAGGACATCCTGCGCTCGATCACGGCGGTTGACAGCGGCGAGGGCGCGGTTCTCCTGACCGACATGTTTGGCGGGACGCCCTCGAACCTGGCGATCTCAGTGATGGAACGGCCAAAGATCGAGGTGATCGCCGGGATCAACCTGCCGATGCTGATCAAACTGGCGAGCCTCAGGCAAAGCGAGAGCTTGGAGCGCACTGTTCTGGGCGCCCAGGAAGCCGGCCGCAAATACATCAACGTCGCCTCGCAGCTCCTCGCCGAAGCGCGCCGATGAACGAGAACGCACCCGGCGTCCCGCTCTCGGCCCGGCGGATCGCCACGATCTGCAACCAGCGCGGACTGCACGCCCGCGCCGCCGCCCGTTTTGTCAAGACCGCCGGACAGTTTGATGCCGACATCCGGGTCAGAAAGAACGGGACGGAGGTGTCCGGCCGCTCGATCATGGGGTTGATGATGCTGGCCGCGGCGGCGGGGACGGCGATCGAGCTTTATGCCACCGGGCGCGACGCCGAGGCGGCGGTGACCGCGCTCGCCCGGCTGATCGAAACCAAGTTCGATGAAAGCTGACGATCCCGCGGAGGCGACGCGGCGGACGGCGCCGGCCGAGATCCGGCTCTCCGGTCTCGGCGTCTCGCCGGGGATCGCGATCGGGCCGGCGCATATCGGCGACACGGGCGATCTGCCGGTCAGCGAGAGCCGGATCGCCGAGGACGATATCGCCGCCGAGCGCGCCCGCTTTGGCGACGCGGTCGCCACCTCGCTGCGGCAGTTGCGCAAGCTGAAAAACAAGGCGGCCAATCTCCCCGGCTCGGCCGCCGAGGAGATCGGTTATCTGCTCGATGCCCACCTGGCGATGCTGTCAAACTCGCGTCTGGTGCGCGGGGTCGATGCCCGCATCGCCGACGCGCGCATCAACGCCGAGCGCGCGGTTCAGATCGAGATCGATGCAATCGCCGAGAGCTTTGCGGCGATGCGCGATTCCTATCTGGCGGCGCGGATCGACGACATCCGCCTGGTCGGCTCGCGGCTCATCCGCAACCTGATCAAGAAACCGTACATCGCCTATTCGGGGGTCCCCGAGGGGACGATCATTCTCGCCGAGGAACTGACCCCGGCTGACACCGCGCTGATGGACCCGCACCGCATCGGCGGCTTTGCCACCGTGTTTGGCGGCGCCGAGAGCCACACCGCAATCATGGCCCGCGCCCTGGGACTGCCAGCGGTACTGGGCGTCACCGGACTCCTGTTGCGCGCGCGTGCGGATGCCGCCGTGCTGATCGATGGCAGTGAGGGGACGGTCGTCATCGATCCCGCGCCGGAGACGATCGCCTTCTACGAGGAGCGGCGCGGGGCGCTCCTGCGCGAACGCCGCACCCTGGGACGGCTGCGCAAACTGCCCGCGGTGACGCGCGACGGCATCGAGATCCGGCTCGAAGCCAATCTCGATCTGCCTGCCGAACTCGATCAGGCGATCGCCAACGGCGCGATGGGGCTGGGTCTCGTCCGCTCGGAATTTCTCTATATGAACCGCGACGATCTGCCGGGCGAGGACGAGCAGCACGAAATCTTTGCCGCGCTGGTGCGCGGGATGGGCGGTCTGCCGGTAACGCTGCGCACCCTCGATCTGGGCGGCGAGAAGTTCGCGCGCGCGCTCTCGGGACTGGCGACCGAGGCCGCCAATCCGGCGCTCGGCCTGCGCGCGATCCGGCTGTCGCTCAGGGAGCGGCGGCTGCTCGATGTGCAACTCGCCGCGATGCTGCGCGCCGCCGCCGAGGGGCCGGTGCGCATCCTCTTGCCGATGATCACGACAGCCGAGGAGATCCGCGCCGTGCGCGAGGCGATGGAGCAGGTCGCGCGCCGGTTGCGGCGGCGCGGCGTCGCCCTGCCCAAGGCGCTGCCGCCGCTGGGGGCGATGATCGAGGTACCGGGCGCAGCGCTCGCCGCCGATGCGCTCGCCGCCGAGGCCGATTTCTTTGCCATCGGCACCAACGACCTTGTGCAATACACGCTGGCGATCGACCGCACCGACGAGCAGGTCGCCGCGCTCTACAATCCGCTGCATCCGGCCGTGCTGCGCCTCATCCAGTTCTCGATCGAGGCGGCGCTGCGCCGCGGCGTGCCGATCAGCGTGTGCGGCGAGATGGCCGGCGAGCCGCGCTTTTCAGCGCTTCTGGTCGGCCTTGGGCTGCGCACCCTGTCGATGGCCCCGCACAATCTGGCACGCGTCAAGCAGCGCTTGCGCGGTCTCGACATGGCGGCGGCAACGCGCCGCGCGCGCGCCATCATGGATCAGTCGGATGCGGCCCGCATCGCCGCCCTTCTCGACGATTTCAACGCCGCCGCCGGGACGCACTGAATAGGCTCATTGCGGAGGAACCGATCGCGGGCGGCGGCGTTTGGCCAAACGGGTAGCACAACTCAGCGGAGCGGCCCGATGCCATTCGACGGTCTTGCATTTGTCGATCACGAAGCCCTCGACAAAATGGAGCGCACGATCGACCTCATCTCCACCCCCGCCAAGTGGTGCAAGGGGTCGGAAAGAAATCGCGCCGGACAATATTGTATTCGCGGGGCGCTGATCGCGGCAGGCGCCCTGGATACGCTGGAGCCGGTGGTCTTGCAATCGATCCATGAGGTGGCCGGTCGGCATTTCCGGCGGATCGAGGAATTCAACGATCATCCGCGCACGACGCACTGCCAGGTGGTCGAGGTGCTCGACCGGGCGCGGACAAAGATCGTCGAAGGCAAGACCGGCGGTCCGCCGCCTTCCGGCCGGACTCATGTCCACGACGGCAACTGGCTCGGGGCGGTGTGGCAGCGTCTCGCCCAGCGACACTGGGCCCCGATGTGGTGGTAAAGGGCGGGGCCGCGGGGCGGCCTCGGACACTGCCGGATCAGATGTGCCAAGGGGCCGCTCGCTGCGAGCACAGCCCCTTGGCATGCGCTCTCCCCTCCCGATAGGATGCAGGCGCCCAACTTCCTGGGGGAGAGGACGATGATCTTTGAAATGCGAACCTACCGTTTGCAGCCGGGAACCCTGGCGACGGTCGAGGAGCGGTTTGAAAAGGGATTGACAGAGCGCGTCAAGGTGTCACCGCTCGGCGCCTTCTTTCACACGGAAGTCGGGCCGCTCAACCAGATCATCCACATCTGGCCCTATGACGATCTGCAGCACCGCACCCGCGCGCGTTCCCAGAAGATCCCGGGCTGGCCACCGGAGATCCGCGAATTCCTTGTCGAGATGGAAAGCAAGATCGTTGTCGCCGCGCCGTTCTCGCCGGACTTTACGCCGCGCCAACTCGGCAATCTCTACGAGATCCGCACCTACACGATGCAGCCCGGCGTCACCCCGACCGTCATCGAGCGCTGGGCCGAGCGGATCCCGGGGCGGGTCAAGCTGTCGCCGCTGGCGGCCTGCGGTTATACCGAACTGGGCCCCTTGAACCAGTGGATCCACATCTGGGCCTACAAGGATGCGAACGAGCGCGCCCGCATCCGTGAAGAATCGCGCAAGGACGGCAACTGGCCGCCGGCGACGCGCGGCATGTTCATCAGGCAGGAGAACCAGCTCGTCGTCCCGGCCTCGTTCTCGCCGCTGCGGTAGTTTCCGGCTCATCGGCGGACATGCTCCCTCTCCGCACCCCGTTGGACTATTGGGGGCGGAGGGGGCTCATCCGGAAATCGCGCGACGCACGATCACCGCCTCCGCCTCGCCGGGCGCCGCCTCGACGGTAAACCCCATCTCGCGGCACATCGCGAGCATCGTTTCGTTCTCCCGCAGTACGATGCCAAAAACCTCGCCAAACTTGAGGCGCGCCGCCAGGGCCAACATGCGCTGCATCAGCAGCCAGCCGAGTCCGTGGCCGTGCCAGTCGCTGCGCAGGGCCACGGCAAATTCGGCGCGGCTCCTGTCGGGTTCGGCGGCCAGCCGCGCAACGCCGAGAACCGCGCCGCTGTCGCTGGCAAAAACCAGGAGCGCGATCCGCGTCTCGTAGTCGGTCTCGGTCAGCTGCCGCACCAGTTCTTCGGACAGATGGCGGATCGGTGCAAAAAAGCGCAGCCGCCGATCCTCCGGCGACATGTGGTCAAAGAGATCCTGCAACAGCGGGCCGTCGCCGCGGCGGATCGGCCGCAGAAACACCGTCACCCCCTCGCCCAGCCTGACCTGCTCCTCAAGCTCGGCGGGATAATCGGCCATCGCCAGTCTCAATAGCCGCCGCGGTCGGCGGCGGTCTCGCCCCGCGGCGGACCGGCGACCGGCGGCGGAGCCGCGCCAAAAAGGCTGAGAAGCGTGTGGATCAGCCCGCCGCCCGCCCCCTCGCTCCGCGCCGGCGCCGCGCCCGCGGCGGCGATGGCAAG
>JBOHMF010000391.1:0-4457 GCA_050730055.1 Allostellaceae bacterium | reverse complement strand
GGTGGCCACAGCGAGGGGCCAAACACCCGATCCCATCCCGAACTCGGCCGTGAAAACCCTCAGCGCCGATGGTACTGCGTCGCTAGACGTGGGAGAGTAGGTCGCTGCCAGGCCTTCGAAGCCCCCTTTCCCATCCGCTTGCAGCCCCGCCGCGGGGTGGAGCAGCCCGGTAGCTCGTCAGGCTCATAACCTGAAGGTCGCAGGTTCAAATCCTGCCCCCGCAACCAGATCAAGGCCCTGAAGAGACGTCTCTTCAGGGCCTTTTTGGTCGCTTCCTGCGCCTCGCTCTGCGCATCGGCTGTGCCAAACCGCCACCGCGCCGGATCGCCTTTGGGGCGGATGGCGTTGTTTCTGCGGACCGCCACTGCGACCGTGGAAAGGACCGGACATGCTTGCGCTGCCCCTGCAAAAACTCGCTTTCCTCATCGAAAAGGCGCGCACATACGACGCCGAAGTCCCGGTCGATCCTGGCGCCGCTTCGGGATCGAACCCGACCGATGACGGCAGCCGCGAAATTCTCGCAGATACGCCGGACAATCCGACCGAGCAGGAATTGCGCGACGCGATCGACGGTCTCAATGTCGATGAGCGTCGGGAGTTGCTCGCGCTTTTGTGGCTTGGCCGCGGCGATTTTGACGCAGCAGGTTGGCCCGAGGCGCTGCGTCAGGCGCGCGCGGTCATGGACGAGACCGAAACCGCCTATTTTCTCGGGACCCCGCTTCTGGCCGACTATCTTGAAGAAGGCGCCGCCGCGCTCGGCTTGTCGCTCGAAGCCTTTGAGGGTCCCTAGCGCGAGCCCTGCTCCATGATCGCGGCGGTCGCGCCCGCGGCATAGCCGGGAGCGACCCGCACATCGACGACGCACACCAGGCCCTCGCGCACTGCGGCGACCCCCTCGGCCAGCGCGGCGACAAGGCGCTTGGGGTCCTCAACCGGACCGATGCCGGTGCAGCCCTGGCCGCGCGCCATCGTCGCCAGATCGATGTCGGGACCGCGGATCGCCTGGCCGATCCAGCGGTTCTCGGCCGGGCGGCCGCGCTGCCGGGCGACCCGCTCCTGGTGCAATTCATCGTTGAAGAACGAGCGGTTGTTGGCGATGATGACGAGCAGGGGGATATGGTTGCGCACCGCCGTCCACAGCGCGGTGATGCCCATCAGAAAGTCGCCATCGCCAAGAACTGCGACCGGCAGCCGATCGCTGCCGGTGTCGCGCAGGGCCAGCGCGGCGCCGACCGACATTCCGGGGCCGGAGCCGACGCCGCCGCCGCCGTCAGTGCCCAGATAGTCGAGCGGATGGCGAAACTCCCACAACCCGTCGGCCCAGGATAGCGGCAGCCGGATCAGCGACGCCGGCGCCTCGCCAACAACGGCCTTGAGCGCCGTCGCGATGTGCGGCACCTGGATGACCGGCGCCGCTTCAAGCGCCGCCACGGTCGGAGGCCCCTGGCGCAGCGCCGGCTCGGGCCGGGGCGGCGGGTTCGGGCGCAGCGCCTTGACCGCGGCGAGCAGCGGGGGCACCGCCGCGTCGGGATCGGCCAAGAGGTAGCAGTCGAGCGGCGCCAGACCCTGATAGTCCATGCTCCAGCCGTTGTGGACGTACTGGTCCAGCGAGACCTGGATCACCTTGGCCGTCACCTCCCGGCGCAAGCCGGGATCACCGGTATGAGCAGCGTGCAGCGTGCCGGCGAGATCGACCCAGTCGAGGCTGAGGATCACATCGGCCCCGACAATGCGTTCGGCTCCCGCCGCGCTCGCCGCGTTCGCGGCATGAAGCGGGTGGTCGGTCGGAAAGGTCGCGCCGGACTTGCGGTCGGTCATCACCGCGGCGCCGATCGCCTCGGCGAGGGCGACGCGCCGCTGCCACGCCTCCGGATCGCGCGAGCCGCGCCCGGCCAGGATCAGCGGGCGCCGGGCCCCGGCCAGAAGCCGCGCCGTCTCCTGCACCAGCGCGCCGGCAGGTTCGGGCGCAGCCGGCGGCCGGTGCCGGGCGACCGCGGGCGGAGGCGGAGGCGCAGCGATCTCGTCCTCCTGCAAGGCGAGGTCAAAATTGACGTAGACCGGCCCCCTTGGCGCCGTCTGCGCGATCAGCCACGCGCGCAGCAGCGCCTCCTGCGCAGCCCCGACCGAACCCGGCTGATCATCCCATTTGGTGAAGTTGCGGATCAGTGCGCCCTGGTCGCGCGCGGTATGAATCCACTCGATCCACGGCCGCCGCCGCGTCGCATCAATGGGGCCGGTGGCGCCAAGCACAAGGACCGGCGCGCGGTCGCACCAGGCGTTGAAGATCGCCATTGTCGCGTGCATCAGCCCGACATTGCTGTGCACAAAAGCGGCCATCGGGCGCTCCGTGACCTTGGCCCAGCCATGAGCCAGCGCCACCGCGCTCTCCTCATGCAGGCACAGGAGCATGCGCGGCGTCCGGTTGCCGAGATAGTTGACAAGGCTGTCGTGGATGCCGCGATAGCTCGCGCCGGGATTGAGCGCGATATAGGGAATGTCAAGCGCGCGCAGCACGGCAGCGATCGCATCGCTGCCCCACACCCGGTTTGAGGGCGGACTCTCGATCGGCCGGTCGATCTCCTCGCCGATGGGTCTTTCATCGCTATCCATGCTCTTCTCCCTCAAGCGCGGCGCGCGGCGATTACGCCGTATTCCGGCCGCGCCAGCAAGAGGGTCGCGGCGCCGGCGCGCCGATGCGAGGGGAAAAGGGCCGGAGCCCCCGCGCGCCTGCGGTTCGTGTCGGCCGCAAGCGCGGAGACCGCCGCAATCAGAGTACTATTTGCCCTGATCGGGGTTTGATGTCCCGCTGTGTCCGGCGTTCAACGAGCCGTTCTGCATCGATGGATTGGGCGGCGACGAGCTGCCGCTCAATGATCACCCCATGCGCCTGTCGGGATCCACGACCATCACGATGCGCGAGCCGTCCGGTGCCTGGGCATGAATGATAAAAGTGCGGGGCGCTACGGTCACGTCATGGAACCCGCTCTGCTTCAGCGACTGCTCAAGCTTTTGCTGGGTGTCGCGGCTCACCTGCATGGTATTGGACGCCAGGTTCTGCGAGGAAGTCGCGGTTTGCGTATTGGGGGCGGTTGCACCGGATGTCGCAGCAAAGGCCGGCGCCGCAAGCAGCGCAAAGGAGGCGACGATCGGAATAATGGAAAGACGCATGGCAGGGTTCACTAGGGTGGATCGTACCCTAGAGCAACACCGAACGGCCCAACCCTCTGCATCCCTCTTGGCGTTTTTCTTTTTCTTAAGAGTACACGTGGACCGTTTGGAGGCCGTTTATTGATCCTCTATTTGGCGAGAAACAGCCCACCCTTGACACCGGCCGGCCGGCGGTTGTCCCGCCAGCATCCTTCAGTCGCACGATCCTCCCTGCCAGCCGCGCGCGAGAGCAGCGCGCGCGCCGGCCGCTTCCATCAGAAAGCCGCTGTCGCCGCCGGTCAGCACCAGCTTCGTCCCCATGCCGACATAGCGCTTCAGCAGGTCTTCGGTATAGACGCCGCCGACGCCCGCCCATTTGCCGGCGTTGCGGCAGGCGGCGATGACATTCTCATAGGCGGCGGCGATGCGGGCGTGGCCGAATTCGCCAGGAATGCCCATCTCGGCGGCGAGATCGTTGGTGCCGATCAAGAGGGCGTCGACGCCGGGCACCGCGGCGATCGCCGCGGCGTTGCCGATCGCGGCCGGCGCCTCCAGCATCGCGACGACGAGGAGTGCCCGGTTGGCGGCTTCGGCAAACTCGCCGGTCCTGACCGGGCGAAAATCGGCGATCGCCTGCCCCCCGGCCAGCGAGCGGTGACCCTGCGGCGGATATTTCAGATGATCGACGATGGCGCGCGCCTCATCGGGGGTATCGACATGCGGCATGACAATGCCGAGCGCGCCGCCGTCGAGCACCCGCGTCGCCATCGCATATTGCTGAAACGGCACCCGCACGATCGGCGCGATGCCGGCGTCAAGCGCGGCAACGGAGAGACTGGTCGCCGTCTCGATCGTGAAAGGGCCATGTTCGAGATCGATGAAGATCCAGTCGTAGCCACAGGTCTTCATCATCTTGGCGATCTCGACCGTGCGCACCGTGCGCAGACCGACGCCGAGGGCCAATTCGCCCCGTTCCAGCCGCTCGCGTGCCGCGTTACGTATCTCCATCGCCATCGCCTTTCCTGTTTCAGCCGGAAGTCAGCGCCGGCCGGCGCACCCGATCAGCTCCCTCAACTCCCTATGACAACGGCTCCGGGCAGCAGTGGCTCAGGCGGTCCAGGCGAGGATGGCGGCGGCCACATCCTGCGGCTTGTCGAGTTCGGCCAAGTGGCCGGCGCCCGCGATCGTGCGGATCTCACTGCGTCCGGCGAGCGCATGGGCGAAGCGCTCAAAGTAACTCCGCGGCATCACATGATCCTCTGCGCCGCGGATGATGAGGGTCGGGGCCGCGATCAGCGGCAGCCGCTTTT
>JBOHMF010000390.1:0-4472 GCA_050730055.1 Allostellaceae bacterium | reverse complement strand
GCCTCACCTGCTGGATGCAGGCGGCAGTGTTCGGCGTGCCGGTGCTCGACGCGGCCACCAACGGGCGCGGCCATCCGACGGTCAAGATGGGCGGCATGGGTCTCGCCTCCGAGCCGACGATCGCCGTGACCCAGGCGGGCTGCGGGGGAGCGCCGGACGATCGCGTCGAGATCGTGGTGACCGGCTCGATGGCCAAGACCTCGACCATCATGCGCGCCGCATCGGTCGAGAACGGCGGCTCGCTGCCGGCCGCACGCGGACCGTTCTCCATCGCGCTGGTGCGCAAGGGCGGCGCGCCTGGCGCCCTGTCGTTTGCCACGCGTCTCGGCCACGCCGTGCTCGCCGCCGCCAAGGGCGCTGCCCGCGTTGAGGCGGCCGCGGCGGCACTCGGGGGAGAGATTATCGCCGAGGGCGAGGTGGTCTCGAACGACGTGCGCTACACCTTCGGTTTCGACCTCGGCACGCTGGTCATCGACGACCCCCGCGGCCGCGTGACGATGCACGTCTACAATGAGTTCATGGCAGCCGACCGCGACGGAAAGCGCCTCTTCACCTTCCCCGACATGATGGGGTCGATGGACCCGGAAAGCGGCGGAGTCATCGCCATCGCCGAATTGAAACCCGGTCGCCCGGTCGCCATCGTCGCAGCCTGCCGCGCGCGGTTTCCGGTCGGCGCCGGCGCCCGCGACCCGAAGGTCTTTCCCGAGGTCGAGGAGAGGCTTGGCGTGCCGCTCGCGCAGTATCTGTGAGGCAGAGGCCGGACATCACGCGACACCGGTCCTGACCCATATCGGGCTATGGCAAGGGTTCGGACTTATACCATGCGCGGCATAAACGCGTATCCAGCAGTTGCGCCGAAGCTAAGCAGGTTTGTGGGGCTCAGCCAACGGATTGCGGCGTTGCTTCGTTGCGTGGATAAGGTCTGGAACGGGGCCGCGGCTCATGGCGGGCAAATCTCCTGTTGTGGCGGACGTGGCGCAGCGCCGGGCACTGGCGGCGCTGGGCCGATCGCCGGATCGCGGGGAAGCGGATCGGGCACGGGCGATGCTGCTGACCCTGTCCGGGTGGACGAGCGAGCGCATCGCCGAAGCCTTTGGCGTGCGCGAGGATACGGTTCGCTTCTGGCGCAGCGCCTTCATGACGGGTGGGATCGCAGCGCTGCGCGCGCGGATCGCGCCCGGGCCGGCTCCGGTCAAGGCCGAGCGAGCCTTGGCGGTGGCGCAAGAGGTCCTGGGCGCGCCGGTGGCCGATCGCCCGAACTGGACGCTGCCGCGGTTGGCCGACGAAATCGCCCAGCGCTCGGGAGTGCGGATCTCGCCTTCGCGGCTCTCGGTGGTGCTGCGGCAAAAGGGGGGTTCCGCTGGCGGCGGGCGCGGCACACGCTGAAGGGGCGCCAAGATGCCGTCGCGGTCGCGCGCGCTGCCCGGCGGCGCAAGCGCTTGCAGGCGCGGGCCAAGAAGGGGGCAATCGTCTTGCTGTTTGGCGATGAGTCGGAGGCGCTCACGCATCCCTATCTTGCTCATGTCTGGGCCAAAAAGGGCGCCGATCTGCGGGTTCCGGCCCCCGGCCAGGCGGCCAAAGTGGCGATGCTGGGCGTCCTCGATTGGAGGCGGGGCGAGCTGGTCGTTCATACCAGCGCGCGCAAGCGCAGCACCGACTTTCTCGCCCTCCTGGCGGAACTCGATTGGCGCTACGGACCCTGTCCCGGGATCGCCCCCAAGCCGGTGGTGCTGGTTCTCGACAACGGCCCGATCCATACCAGCAAAGCGACGCGGGCCGCGCTTGCCGCCCGCACGCATTGGCTCAAGATCGAATGGCTCCCGAAGTATGCCTCGGAGCTCAACGACATCGAACGGGTGTGGCGCGACGTGAAGCGGCATCATCTCGCTCACAAGACCTTCACCGGTCCCGAAGATCTCACCAAGGCCATCCATGAGGCGGTCATGGCACGCAATATCGAACGCCGTCGCAATCTGTTGGCCTCCCCGCGAAGTGCTGCTTAGTCGAATTTCATGGCCTTTTCGAGTTCCCGAGCCCGGTCTTCCGTCATGGAGCGCAGGCATTCTGCCGCCTGAACTTCCCGGATTGTTCCTTGCTGCGCTGCATAGAACCGGCAATTGGCGTCCCGGTACTGGACTCACAGCCGTTGCGCCTTCAGGAGCGGCTGGCGCTGCGCCCGGTCGATCCGAGCTTGCAGCGCCTTGTAGGCCGTGTTTAACCGCCGATCCGCCGCCTTGGTCTTCGCCTGCAGGCACTCGACTATGGCGAGGGTGTTGGGCCGGTTTCCGCAGGGCTGGTAATCCGGGCCGAACATCTCCGCCGCGACCGGGAGGGCAGGCAGGAACGCCAGCAGCGCAATCGCCGGGACGAAGACCACTCGCATGGCAGCCCTCTTTCCACCCTTTCCCCGGCCTTCCAGGAGCCGCTTCGCTGCGTCAGGCTTCTTGCACCGCACGTCTTCCAAAACTGCATAAAGTCGAGCTTAGATTTCGGCGCTGAGGACATCGTAGGTGAACAACCACTCGTAGCGGCTGGTGATCGCCGCGCGGCTCCACTCGCGATCGAGATATTCCTTGGCGCGGACCGGATCGGCGAGCGCCCGGTTGTGAAACCGGTCGGCGTTGGCGGCGGAGCCGAGGACCATATTGCGCGTGCGCTCGAGGCGCGCCCGCTCATATCGGAGAAGCGCGGCCGCGACATCGTCGGGCCAGCACTCGAAGTAACGGGCGAGGACGAACCCGTCCTCGATCGCCATCACCGCGCCCTGGGCCAGCATCGGCAAGGTCGGGTGGCACGCATCGCCGAGCAACGTCACAGGGCCCACGGTCCACCGCTCCATCGGCTCGCGCACCATCAAGGCCCATTTGAAGAGCGCAGGCGCATTGCGAATCAGATGATGAACGTCGTCGTGCCACCCGGCGAAATCGCCGGCGGCTTCCTCGGCGCTGCCCTGTGTCGACCAGGATTCGATCTGCCAGTCGCCGCGCTCGACGATGCCGACGAAGTTCATCAACTCCCCGCGATGGAGCGGATAATGCACGACATGGCCGCCGGGGCCGATCCAGTTGGTGCCGACCATGCGCGCCATGTGTCGCGGCAGCGCTGCCATCGGGATGATGCCGCGCCAGGCGATCAGGCCCGAGAATTTCGGCTCGTCGGCGCCGAACAGGGCGCGGCGAATCTGCGAATGCACACCGTCAGCGCCGACGAGCGCGTCGCCGGTGACCTGCCTGCCGTCCTCGAGGAGCAGGCTGACTTGGTTGCCCGATCGAGCGGTCCCAACGCAGCGCGCCCCGAGATGGATCGCGTCCCGCTTCTCGCGGCGCACCCATGAGGCGAGCACATCGAGCAGATCCGGCCGCCAAACCGTCAGATACGGAAAGCCATAGCGCTCGATCGCCTCGGCCCCGAGGTCGAACAGCGTCCAGGTCTCGCCGGTCTTCCAATGGCGGACCTCTTTCCCTTCGGCCGCGCAGGAGAGCTGCGCCAGCGGTTCGAGAACCCCCATGGCCTGGAGCGCGCGCGTGCCGTTCGGGCTCAGCTGCACCCCGGCGCCGACCTCTTCAAGCTTGCCGGCCTGCTCGTAGACATCGACGTCAAAACCCCGCTGCAATAGGGCGAGCGCCGCCGACAGCCCGCCGATACCGCCGCCGGCAATCAGCACATGGGGTCGCGAATTGCTCATGTCCGATGCCCTGTCAAAGACCCCGGGAGTGCGGGCCTGCCGCCTGCCGGCGGGCGGAACACTCGCCTCCCGGCTTTGGTGTCTCGTTCATTCGAGGATGCGCACATCGCAGCTTGCCACCCCCTCGATCTCGCAATGCAGGACGTCACCGGGCTTTATCTGGCTGACGCCGGAACAGGTGCCGCTCATGAGGATGTCGCCAGGCCACAGCGTATAATACGTCGAGGCCCAGGAGATCTGCGTCGCCAGATCCATGATCATCAGCCTGGTGTTGGATTTCTGCTTCACCTCGCCATTGACGGCGAGGAAGAAGTCGAGGTCCTGAGGATCGGGGATCTCGTCCGCAGTCGTCAGCCACGGGCCGAGCACGGCGTAGGTGTCGATCGATTTGCGGAAGCTGCGATCCTGGGTGCCGCGCACGACCATGTCGAGCGCGATCGCATAGCCTGCCACATAATCGAGCGCGTCCTCCTTGCGGATATCGGACGCCTGCCGGCCGATGATCACGCCCAGTTCCATCTCGTGATCGGTGCGGCGGTCGGGAAAGCGCAGCCGCACACCCTCGCCGGGGCCGATCAGGGCGCTGTTGGCTTTGAGGAACAGGCCCTGCTCCTCGATCGAGCCGGAATAGCGCCCTCCGAACACCGCGCGCTGCTGCCCCACCTCGGCGATGTGATCGCGATAGTTGGTCGGCGTGCCGATGATCTTGGTGGGCGCCGCGACCGGGCTGAGAAACCTGGCTTCGCTCACCAAAAAGGACGAGCCAGCTGCGGCAGCGGCGAGGATG
>JBOHMF010000389.1:0-4504 GCA_050730055.1 Allostellaceae bacterium | reverse complement strand
GGCGGGGATGCCCATCGCGACCCGATACGATCTGGCGATGATCGATTCGCCGAAGCAGATCCGCCTCTGAGGGAATGGACCCATCGTCCTCGTCTGTGGCCATACCGGCTGCTGCTCGGGATCAGCGCGCGGTCAACTTGGAAATAGGCCTGACGAGGGGTGAAAGGTCATTTGAAAGCTCCTCGGATAGCCGCTCGCCAGTCCGATGGTCCTCGAACCAAAGCTCGCACTGGTACGGCCCGGTTACGTGCAGTTCGAGATCAATGTCTTTCTCATGCCACTCGAACTGAACTCCGCCCACTGGCGAGGGTACGACCTGCGGTATTGGGGTCCGAGGCCGCATGACCTCGTTCAGGACCCAGAGTGCAAAGAAGCCTGCATCCCATCTCAGAGGTACGCCGGAGTAGCTATCCCAGCCTTCGGCCATATTCACATATTCAGTGAGCGGCTTGAGTACCTCGATCTGCCATCTCCGATCCGGACCTGCATCATAATGATCCCAGAATTTACTAAATCGAAGCTCCGCAGGCTCCTGCCTTCGCGCAATGGTTGTAACTGCTTCGTCCGCGAATCTCTCCTCCGGCGCGATCTGGCGGAGCACGTTGCTACTCGCCATTTCTTCCTCCCCAGATTCTTCCCCAGATTTCCCACATCTCAGGAGTTGTCACAGCGGCGAACGTGCGTACAACCACCTCGCGCTCCGTGTCCAGAAGTCGGAGCGCCTCGGCAATCGACTCGTCGCGCGGCTTCCCTCTTGCGATAATGTCGAGACGGATGCCCGGCCGATTCTGCGCGATCAAAACCGCTGGCGTACAGTTGACATATACACGCCCGAATGGTTTTCCATCTTCCCGCAGCACGAAGCGGGTCTGAATTCCAGCGCTTTCAAGCTCAAATGAGCAAGATTCAGAGAATCGCCCCGCCCATAATGGAGTGATACGAGCAAGATGCCGATGAATATCATCGTCTCCCGGAATTTCGATCAAATTAATGTATGTAACCTCGCATTGGTTCGGGCGCAGTTCTCCCAGATGCTCAGATGCAAGGAACGCGCCAAAGCGCTCAAGGTCCGACGCGAACCGCTGTCGGATCGTCTCGTAACGAGGATACCGCTGCTCAGTCTCGCGCTTACGCCAATTGTGCACTATCCGATCCTGCTGGATCTGTATAATTTCGGCCCCCTCCTCCTCTTCAAACCAGAACCGGGACATTGGTGGAGCGGTCAGGGCCTCAATCTGGAAGAGTGGCGCGGGATTTACAGGCATGCCGCCGAAAGTCTCGAAGGCTGCCGGAAGCGGAGGTCGTTCCGAGACCTTTGGGTATTCCTGCCGGAATTTATCCCAAAGCAGTCCAATATGTACGCTGCGGAACGCCGGGATCGACGCGAACTGGATTGATAAGACCACCTCGTTGATTGGCGGCCTCTCGAAATCCGGCAGATCAGCGGGCCTCGGCAGCAGCGGCATCCCCTCCTCTTGTAAAATCGGCAGATTGATCGAGATCATGGATGCAAAACGATCAGTTGTAAAGCTTTGTATTCCTCGACCATAATATGGTGCTCTGAGAGAGGGACTAGGAGGGATTATCGGCGATTGCCACCTATCGGTCGCCACCACCGAACTTGGCAAGCTCGGGTCGTAGCGCGCGGACGGCGCGCCTTCACCGCCCGAGGCATATGCGCAGACTGTCGCGCTCGTCCTCGTAATCCGACATGGCCTGTTGCAGTGGGTTGTTGTCCGGTAGTGCGCGCAGGGCGGCGCTGATCGCCTTGATCTGGGCGTCGCTGTAGTGGACAGGCTGCGGGCAGCGGCAGAGCCCCTCTCGGCTCGCCTTTGCAATGGCGGCGCTGAAGGGCGCCGCCGGGACCGGAGACTGGGCGCAGCCGGCAAGCCCCAGGAGCGCCGCCAAGCCGGCGGCGCATAAGCTCGCTTTTGACATCACGCCACACCCCCTTCGCCCCGCCGCACCATGGTCCGAGCCGGGAGCATGATCAAGAGCGCGGTTGGCCGCACTGCGCGGCTGTTCACGCCGGGTTTCCCCGCTTTCGCGGGAGGCTTTAATGATGCCCGGGCGGCCAGCGTGAGAACAGCCCTCCGATCCAGCCGGACGCCGCACCAAACAGGGCGGCCAGACTGATCCGCCATTTCTCCGACATGCCACGCGCGGCGGCGTCTCCGGCATCCGCCTTTTCGAGTGCGTCGACGCGCGCGTCGAGCCTGTCGATCGCGGCGCCGAGCTGCGCCGTCAGATCCTTGACGGTGCTCAGCACGCGCCCGTCCTGCATCGCATGGATCTGGCGGTCGTCGGCGAGGTGCTGATCGAGCTGCCCGACGAGTCGCGTCAACTCGCGCAACATCCCGTCAACCTTGCCGTCGATCGTCCCGACCTTGCCCTCGATGCGCAGCAGGTTTTCGTGCAACTGATCCATTGGGTCCATCATCCCGTCCCCGAGAGCGTCCAGGCGAGGTTGGCGAGGGTGGCGTCGGCCGGGCTCGGGGCCACGATCACCAGCACGTCGCCGCTCTGGAAGGTCGTGGCCGTTGCCATCGTGAAGCTAGCCGCCGTGCCGGCGGCGGCAAAGACCATGGTGCCGACGCTGGTGCCGTTCTTCTCGATTTTGAATGTGGTCTGCGCCGTCGCGGGGGTGCCCGCGCTGCCCTGGCTCCCTGCCAACCCGGCCGGAAACGCCACCGTTCCCGAAAAGATGTAGCGGAAAATCTGCTGGTTTGCCCCCGGCGCGCCCGCGAAGCTGCCCGAGATCGTGACGGGCCGCGCCGCCGCGCCGTTGCCGGTCAAAGTGTAGGCGGTCGCGGTGATGTTCGCGAGATCGCCCAGAGCCTGCCCAAAGGTGTTGAACGGTTGCAGCTTGACGTAAATGGTCTGGCCCACGAGGTTGGCCGGATAGGCGTATTTGAAGAGGTAGGGATCGGCGAGGCCAAAGCGGGCAAAGGAGGCGCCCGCCGAGTGCGCGCCTACGGCCGTGCCAAAGAGGCCGCGGCGCAGATAGGTGAGGTTGTAGCGGTAGGGCGCGGTGAGGGTCGCGCTCTCATACGAGATCAGTTCGCCGTCGCAATAGCACAGGGTCACCGCGTTGTCGGCGTCCGCCTGCGTGCCCGAAAACAACTGGCCCCCGCTCATCGCCAGATCGACCGCGAGCGTGTCCGTCGTGTCGGGATCTGAGCTCGACGGTAGGGTCGAGATCAGAACGCCCTGCCGGCCGCCGCGGTAGACCGTGCCGGCGAGCGCGTAGGTCGCATCGTCCGAAGAGATCCAGACCTGCGCGCCGCCCCAGTTTGGCGAGTAGAAGGCGATCTGATCGCCGCTCGCCACCCCGGCGCCGGCGACGCTCTGCGACAGCGTCACCGTCGTTGCCGTCACCGCCGTCACGGTGGCACCGGCCGGGACCGCGCCCGCGGCGGTCAGATCCTCGACCCCGACACCCACCACGACCGCGGCCGGCACCGCGGCAAAGCTGAGGACCGTGCCCGCGGCGGTCGCCGCGCTGGTGGCAACCTTGGTGAGACCGCCGCTGGCGATCATCCACACTTCGTAATTGCCGGCGGTGAGAGCGGGAGGCGGCTCAAAGATGACCGGGGTGTTCGAGCCACCGGGCGGCACGAGACCATCAAGACCGGTCCCGGCGGCGTTTGAGCGCGTATAGGCGGGCGCCGTCGCGCTGCCGTAGGGGGCGATCACGCTGCCCGCCGCGATGCCCGGGATCTCTTCGGCCGAGAAGCTCAAGTCGCCGTTGTCGTCCTCCTCGTACCCGGTCACGCGAAAGGGCTGCTCGTAGAGGCCGGCGCCCGCATCGGTCAGGAGCATGATGTCCATCGGCTCCAGCAGGCAATGCTGCCAGCCGAGCTTGAACTTCACCCGCGCGCGGATCTGGAGTTCGCGCTGGAGCGCAAGAGCGCCGGAAGTCACCGCCGAATTGGGGTTGGTGAACTCGTGCGCGACGAGGCTGGGTTTCAGCTTCAGCCCGAACTGATCGATCGAGCCCTGGTCGAAAGCGGGCACGATCTGCGGGTTGTAGGAATTGGCGCCGTCGTCGTATTCGACGGGCAGCCAGTTGTGCAGGGTCTGGGGATCGCTGAGATCGAGGGTGACAGGATCGGTCGCGTTCTCGACCGGCGTGCGTCCCTCGGAATGCTCCTGCGGGAGAAAATCGTCGTCGTCGAGCGCGGCCTGCCAGACGAGGTCCGGCGTCCAGGTGGTGCCGTTCTGGGCGAGCGTCTGATCGCCATAGGGAATGATCTTGAGGAGAGTGCCGGCCCATACGACAGCGGCATTCGACAGTTTTGTGATCTCGTCGAGCCAGCGCGCGGCGGCCTGCTGGCGGTCCATCACCAAGGACATGCCGAGAAACGCGGCCTGGCAATAGGTGCCGTAGTCGGCAATCGAACCGGCCTCGTCCAGAAGAGCGCTCGGAAACCCGGCGCCGTAGCGCGGGCTGGTCAGAAAATCGACGATGATCCGCGCCGGGCTGGCGTCGTTGGTGTAGGTC
>JBOHMF010000388.1:0-4566 GCA_050730055.1 Allostellaceae bacterium | reverse complement strand
GAGATGGAATGGGTGGTCGCGGCGATCTCGGCGATCCGCACTGTGCGCACCGAGATGAACGTGCCGGCGGCGGCGCGGGTGCCGCTCCTCGTCAAGGACGCCGATCCCGCCGCCCTTGATCGCCTCGCGCGTCATCGCGAGCATTTTGTCCGGCTGGCGCGGGTCGAAGAGATCGCGGTGGTCGAGGATGTGCCAAAAGGCGCGATCCAGAGCGTCATCGAAGGCGCGACCCTGGTGCTGCCGCTGGGCGGCATCATCGATCTCGCGCGTGAGCAGGCGCGCCTCAAAAAAGAAATTGCCCGGCTCGACGGCGAGATCGGCAGACTGGCGGTGAAGCTCGCCAACCCAGGGTTTCTCGCCAAGGCCGATCCGGGTGTCGTCGAGGAGCAGCGCGCGCGCGCGCGCGACGCGACCGGGGAGCGCAACCGGCTCAAGGCCGCCTATGAGCGCATCGCTGCCGCCTGAGCGTTCAGCCGGTCTTTTTTTCGTGCGCCATCACCGCGCGCAGGATCGCATTGATGCGGGTCTGATAGCGTGGATATTTGCGGAAATGCTCCAGCACGTCGCGATCGAGCCGGATGCTGATCTGCTCCTTGGGCCGCGGCATCACCAGTGTCGCCGAGGCAAACCATTCTTCATCAAGTTCCGGTGCGACATCGGGATCGTCCCGAATCGCAGCAGCGATGTCGTCGTCGGTCAAAGCATCGACACGCGCCCAATCAGTCCGATCGCGCTCCGCGGCGTCTTCGGATCTCGTTTTCGAAAAATTTTTTCTCACGAGAGTTGACCTTTCTTGCCGAGATGATTCGGCGATTTTCCCCCCGCAGCGTGTAGACAACCACGATGAGGGATGCCTCCGCCTCACCGATCGCGATTACCCGTGCTTCGCCATAGTCGCGGCGCTGATCAACCCACTCCACCACGGAGCCATCCCAGATCCGTGAGGCGATCGGAAAATCGAAGCCATGCTTCCTGATGTTAAGGTTCCGCTTTGTCTCATCCCATTCGAATCCCAGGAGCGAGCCTTCCTTTCCAGGGGAGCGGTGTATATCGACGTAAGGTATATACGGCTATTTCCTTTGTCAAGGGCTGGATGGTGATCTCGGAGACCCATCGCCATATCAACTTCCGCATTCTGCTGCTGAGGAACCCTTCGTGACCCTGCGCGCCAAGGATCTCGTCGCCGCCGGTCTTGCGTCGCCCGAACGGGCGGAGGAGCTCAGCCGGATCGCCGACGCCTTTGCCGTGGCGATCACCGGCGAGATGGCGGCGCTGATCGATCCTCTTGATCCGGCCGACCCGATCGCCGCGCAATTTGTGCCGCAGTCGGCAGAACTTGAAACCGCCCCCGAGGAGCGCGCCGACCCGATCGGCGACGAGCGCTGGTCGCCCGTCCCCGGCATCGTCCACCGCCATCCCGACCGGGTTCTGTTAAAGCCGCTCCTGTTGTGCCCGGTCTATTGCCGGTTCTGCTTTCGCCGCGAGACCGTCGGCGGCAGGGATGGGGTGCTCGGCCCCGCCGCGCTGGCGCGCGCCTTTGCCTATATCCGCGAGCGGCCCGAGATCTGGGAGGTCATTCTCACCGGTGGCGATCCGTTTCTGTTGTCGCCGCGCCGACTCGGCAACATCGTGCGCACGCTCGAAGAGATTTCGCATGTCGCCGTCATCCGCTTTCACACCCGCGTTCCGATCGTCGCGCCCGAGCGGGTCGGGCCGGCGCTGCTCGCGGCGCTTGAGGTTGAGAAGGCGGTCTATGTCGTCATCCACGCCAACCATCCGCGCGAATTGACTGAAGGCGCACGCGCCGCCGCCCGTCGCCTTGTGCGTGCCGGCATCCCCTTGTTGTCGCAGACGGTGCTGCTGCGCGGCGTCAACGACGAGGCGGCGACCCTCGAAGCGCTGTTTCGCGCTCTCGTGGCGATGCGGGTCAAGCCCTATTACCTGCATCACGCCGATCTGGCGCACGGCACTGCGCATTTCCGCACCGGGATTGCGGCGGGCCAGCGCCTCGTTCGGGATCTGCGCGGGCGCGTGTCGGGCTTGTGCCAGCCGACCTATGTGCTCGACATTCCCGGCGGCTACGGCAAGGTGCCGCTCGCTCCCGGCGCGGCCAGCCGAGGGGAGGGCGGCTGGCGGATCGAGGACCCGGACGGCAGGGTCCACGAATATCCTCCCGATGGCGCCGCGGCGTGACGCAGACCGCTGCTGCCGAGGCGCGCGACCCGGGGGTGATCGTCATCGGCGACGACGCCCTGGCGCTCGCCGTCGCCGCGGAAATTGTCACTCTGCATGGGCACCGCGTGTGTGTGCTGGGGCACGCCCCTGCCGAGTTTGCGCGCGCCGTCGAGCGGATCGGGGCGTGCTTTGTCGCCGGCCGCCCGGACAGCGCCGAAGGTCTCGAACGCGCCGGGGTCAAGGAGGCGGCCACCATCCTTGCCCTGTCGCGCGACGACCGGCTCAACCTGCACGCGGCGCTGCGGGCGCGCGATGTCAACCCGCAGATCCGCATCGTGCTGCGCCAGCTCAACCGCACCCTGGGGCGCAAGATCGAGCAGAACCTGGCGAACTGCTCGGTGTTGTCGCCGACCCGGCATTCGGCGGCGACCTATGCCGCGGCGGGGATCGATCCGGCCTGCTTTCACGGGGTGCAGTTTCCCGAGCCCGAGGGCCCCCTCGCCGGTTTTGCCAGACGCCAGGCCGGCGAGTGCCGCGTCGCCGGGATCAGCGTCGCCGAGGCCGAGCGGGCGCTGTTGGTGCGCATCATCGCGGTCGATGGCGAGACCGGGATCGCCCGCGATCGGGTGCTCACCGCGCGCTCGGAACTGATCCTGTTTGGCGAGACTGCCGCGTTGCAGGGTTCGGCGCCGCAGGCCCCGCCGCGCCCCGGCTGTTCCGGCGCGCGGCTGCGGCTGCGGCTGCGCGCGCTGCGGCGCCAAGCCCGGCGGCAGATCCGTCACCGGGTCCGTCGGATCGACCCGGTCATGACCCGCGTGACGCTCGCCGCGCTCGGTGTCTTTGTCGTCGCCACGGCGTATTTCCGCGCCGTTTTTGGCAGCGATTGGCTGCGCGCCGCCTATTTTGTCATCACCACGATGACGACGACCGGATACGGCGATATCACGCCGAACCCAGCCGACCCGATCGAGACCGTCGCGGCGATGCTGCTGATGCTGGCCGGCATCACGTTCACCGGGATTTTTATCGCCTCCGTCGTGGCGGTTCTGACCCGCATCCACTGGGTGACGATGCAGGGGCTGCGGCCGATCCGCCGCCGCGGTCACATCGTCGTCTGCGGCGCCGGCAATATCGGCTCGGGCGTGATCGATCTCCTGCTCGCGCTTGACCAGAGGCTGGTCGTTATCGAAGTCACGCCCGATCCCAGCATTGTCGAGCAGGCGCGCGACCAGCGCTTTGATCTGCTGACCGGCGATGCCAGCCGTGACCGCACGCTCGATCTGTGCAACCTGGAGGCCGCGCACAGTCTGTTGGCGCTGACCAATGTTGACACCCTGAACCTCGAAATCGCGCTCGGCGCGCGTGCCCGCAATCCGAGCCTGCCGATTGTCCTGCGCATCGCCGAAGGCGGTTTTGCCGCTTCGATCGCCCGGCATTTCGCCTTTGAGACGACCTTTTCGGCCGCCGCTCTCGCCGCCCCGGTCTTTGTCGGGCTGTCGCGCTTTGCCGGGGCGCGCGGGCGCGTCGCCTTTGCCGGCCAGGAATTCGCCGTCGGCGAGCTCGAGATCGGCGAGGCGGCCGCCCCCTTGGTTCCGGCTGATGCCATCCCGCTCGCCGTCGCACACGGCGATGAACTGGCGCTCATCGGCGACATCGCCGAGGCACGCTCCGGCGACCGGGTTCTGATCCTGCGTCCGCTGGCGCCGTTCAGGGAAGGCCGGGACACGCTCGCCGCAGCGGCCGAGCGCTTTGCCGCGGCCGAGCGCTTTGCCGCGGCCGAGCGCTCCTAGCAAAGCCGGCACGGTCCGTGCCGTCGGCGGCAGGCAAGGCGTTTTTGTGGCAGCAACCCCTGTGCTTCGTGTTCCGCGATCTGACCAGACGAAATGTGCACAAAGCGATGATGGGGAACGCCTCCGTGAGCCTCGGGGTTTGGACAGGTAACGCCCCCGCTGCGGGCGTCATTATAACGGAGGTAATTGATGAGAAAGCTGTTCCTCGCGACAGCATCAGCGCTTGCATTGGGTCTGGCCACGAGCGGCGTCAGCTTTGCTGCGCAACCGGGCAACAGTGCGCAGGCTCCCGCAACCAGCACACCGTCGGCGACGATGCCTTCGGCCACCGGCCAGTACGGGACCACCGGCCAGTCGGAGACCACCAGTCCGTCGGAGCAGGGGATGCAGGCCACCGCTCCCGAGCATCTCTCCCAGGCCCAGTTGAAGCAGGTCCAGCAGAAGCTGAAAGACCAGGGTCTCTACAAGGGCGAGATCGACGGCCAGATGGGGCCGAACACCAAACAGGCAGTCGAGCAGTTCCAGCAGAAGAATGATCTGCAAGCGACGGGGCGGCTTGATCAACAGACCCTGGCCGCTCTTAATGTCAACCTCAACGGGA
>JBOHMF010000387.1:0-4578 GCA_050730055.1 Allostellaceae bacterium | reverse complement strand
GCGCTGCGCCGGCGTGTTCGCCATTGCCATTGCGCGCCACCCGGATGCGGCATTCGCCAAAGCTGTATTCGATCTCGCTGAGGCCGGTCTCGGCCAGAAGGCGCGCCAGGGTGCGGATCAGCTCGGGATCGGGCAGAAGCGGCGCGGGCCGGCCGCCAAACCTCACCGCGGGGCCTCGTCCGGCTCGGCCTCGATCAGACCGGCGATCGCTTCGAGCGCCAGTTCATAACCCTGCGCCCCCAGCCCGCAGATCACCCCGCGCGCCGCCAGGCTGACATAGGAGTGATGACGAAAGCTTTCGCGCCGGAAGATGTTTGAGAGATGCACCTCGATGACCGGCAGATCGGCCGCCAGCAGCGCATCGAGCACCGCGACCGAGGTGTGGGTCAGCGCCCCGGCGTTGAGGATGATGCCGTCGGCCGAATCGCGCGCCTCGTGAATCCAGTCGACGAGTTGTCCTTCGTGATTGGTCTGCCGGAACTCGATGTCGAGGTCGAGCGCGGCAGCACGGCTGAGCACGCGGCCCTCGATATCGGCCAGCGTGTCGTGACCGTAGACCGCCGGGTCGCGCACCCCCAGGAGGTTCAGGTTGGGGCCGTTCAGAACAAAAACGCTGGGCACTCGCTCCCTCCGCCACCGCTCCTTGAAGCATAGCACGCACGCGGCCGGCGACACAGCCTCGCGCCCGCCAGACCGTCTCTCTCCCGCCGTTGCCGGCCAGATAACGAAACTCTTTCAGCAATTTCTTTTATCATACGCATGCGAATTTTGCAATCAGTTTCCAGATCCGGCGGATGCCGCCGCCCTTTGCCTGCGGCGATCCGGCCGTCATAGTAGCCGCCCGATGCCAAAGCGATAAACGGAGGGGCGAATGGCCATTACCCTCTACGATCTCGCAGGGGAAGAGGCCGAGCGCCGCTTCAGTCCCTATTGCTGGCGCACGCGGATGGCCCTGGCACACAAGGGTCTCGCCGTCGAGACCGTGCCCTGGCGCTTCACCGAGAAGGCGCGAATCGCCTTTTCCGGACAGGGGCGCGTCCCGGTCATCCGCGACGGCGAGCACGTCGTCGCCGATTCGGGGGCGATCGCCGATGATCTCGAAGCGCGCTACCCCGATCGGCCGTCGCTCTATGGCGGGACGAGCGGGCGCGCGCTCTGCCGGTTTGTCGCCAACTGGACCGAGACGGCGCTGCATCCCGCGATCCTCGGCTTTGTCGTGCTCGACATCTGGCGTCATGCCGCACCCGAGGACCGCGACTATTTCCGGCGCTCGCGCGAAGAGCGGCTGGGCGCGCGGCTGGAGGAGATCGTGCGCGATCGCGAGGCGCGCCTGCCGGCCTTTCGCGCCACCCTCGCGCCCTTGCGGCGCACCGTCGAGCGCCAGGATTTTCTCGGCGGCGCGGCGCCCGGCTATGCCGATTACATCGTCTTTGGCGCCTTTCAATGGGCGCGCGCAATCAGCGACTTCGCATTGCTCACCGCGGAGGACCCGGTGGCGCTGTGGCGCGGGCGCCTCCTTGACGCTTTTGACGGCCTCGCCCGTCGCACTCCGGCCTATGGCGGCTGAGCGATGGGGGGAACGGCGATCGGAGGAACCGGCGCGGTCGCGATCATAGCGCTGATCGTGCACGCGCTCTGCGCGGTGGTCTGGGTCGGCGGCATGTTCTTCGCCCTTCTGGCGTTTCGGCCGGCGGCCGTGCGCCTCGAAGAGGAGGCCCGTCTTCTGCTGTGGGCGCGGACGTTTGAGCGCTTTGCCGTCTGGGTCTTTGCGGCGATCGTGCTGCTGCTGCTGAGCGGCTACGCGATGGTGTTCGCCGTGTTTGGCGGATTTGCCGGGATCGGGCTTCCGGTACAACTGATGCAGGGGATCGGCATCTTCATGATGCTGGTGTACCTGCATATCTACTTCGCCCCGAGGCGCCGCTTGCGCGCCGCCATCGCGCGCCAGGACTGGTCCGAGGGCAGGCGCCAGCTCGCGCAGATCCGCTGGATCCTTGCTGGCATCCTG
This sequence comes from Allostellaceae bacterium, assembly GCA_050730055.1. GTDB lineage: Bacteria > Pseudomonadota > Alphaproteobacteria > ATCC43930 > CGMCC-115725 > AP-15. Next base: position 2,570 of record JBOHMF010000387.1, on the reverse strand, counting down.
GTCCTCGGTCTCATCGTCGTGGCGATCGGCAGCAGTGCGCCCTACTGGTGGTGGGGCTGAATGCTGCCCGCAAGGCCGTCATGGGCAAAATCGGCCGGATTGATGCGCCGCATCCCGGCCTTCATCGAGTACCTGCCATTGCTTGAGATCCAGGTGGCGGCAAGCCCGCCATCGTCGCGCGGGCGAAAGCGCAGGGTGCTCATGCCGGGCGCGGCAAAGACAAACTCGCCGTTGACGATGCGGCCTTCGCGCCGGCTCCATTCCGCCGGTTCGCCCGGTTTGATCCCCGGGCCGATGGCATAGACGGCGCCGACATGGCGGCCCTCTACGGTCTCGATGGCGAGCAGCACCTCGCGCCCGTTCGGGTAGAGACCGTACCAGGCCTGGCGCACGGGAGCGGCGGCGACCGCGCTGGTCGCCCGCGGCGAACTGCCGGACAGGGCCGTCTTGATTGGCCGATGCGGGTGCAGGAGTTCGCTCGGCAGGCTCAGATCGGCGCTCGGCTCGTTGCCCCAGACCGGATCGCAGGCGAACCGGCCCTTGAGCGAATCATCGGCGATAAAGGTACTGATGCAGCCGGCAAAGCGCCGCATGAACAGCCCGGTCCCGGAAGCCCAATGCCCGGTCAGATATTCGGGCTGGTTGATGACCGCAAAGGGCAGATCGCGCCCGGCGAGAATCCGGCGCGATACCGGACCGCGTCCGCCCGGATCAAAATCGTCGTCGTGAAAGTAGAACAGCATGACCCGCGCCCGCTTGATCCTGGCCAGGATCGGATAGAGCCGGGTCGCATTGAGCCGCCATGAATCGTAGAACTCGTCAAAGCTGCCAAAGGCTGCCGGTGCCGTCGCCACCACCGCATCGACGGCATTTGAGCGGTCCGCCGCCATCAGCGCCAGAAAGGCGCCAAAGGACTGCCCGGCGAGGACGACGCGGCGGTATCCCTTGCTCTTCAACTGATTGGCATAGGCCGCGAGACGCCGCGAACTCGCTCCCAGCGTGTCCTCATCGCGCATCCGGTCAAAGCGCATCACATCCCACCCGGCCGCGCGCAACGCTTCGAGATAAGGCGGATTGGGCGATTTATAGTCTTCGTAGCTGAGCGAGCGTCCGTGGCTCCAGACGACAACCCCCATGGCCCGTTGCGGACCCAGTAACTTTCCGTGAAAGGCTGGATCGAGCCCCATCGCCCACGTTCGGGTTCCAATCAGCAAACCAAAAACGAGAATAACACCCGCCACAATACGTCTTTTCATTCCCCCTGACTCCCCCGCTCGCCTTGCCGGAAGGTGCGCGGGGCAAGTTTATCGGAATGTTTCGCTTTGTGTCACTTCGTAAACGGCGGCTGAGTCAGAAAATTCGCTTGAAACGTCTGATCTACCGGGAAAATTCCGCGGGTCCTGCGACCTTCGGGCGCACGGATTGAACAGTGCCCGCGCGAGCGATCATTCCTGGCGCAGCGTCATCAGCACACCAGCGGCGATGAGGACGCCCAGCGCCTCAAAGCCGGTATTGATCTGGCCCAAGGCCATGCTCAACAGTGTGCTGGCAATGATGGCGGCTCCGATGACGCGCGGCATGGCGGCTTCCGGCGGTGGAGGAACGGGACGGACCCCGGCTTAACGGCCGGTCCGGCGGCGTTATTCCCGATCGCGAATCGCCATCACCTGCCGCGGGCGGCGCAGGGGAGGGGTGGGATGGCAATTCTCTATGTGGCGCGCAGCGCGAAGCTCTCGCGCTGGGCTTTCGAGGTCGGTTTTGGCAAGCACGTCTATAAGATCGGGGTCGGCGAGGAGGCGCCCAAGGCGCGCGCCGCCGCCGGCTGGGCTGGCGAATCGGACTGGACGATCGTGCGCCAGCAAAGGGTGGAAGATTTGAGCGAGGCCGAGGCGCTGGCCCGGCTCGGCCACAAGGAAAAAGCGATCGATCCCAAGCTCTATCCCAAACTCAAGGGCACGGCCGGGGTCTTTCGTCTCTCGGCCGAGCGGGTCGAGAACCACATCCTCGTCAAGCGCGCATTGGCTGGCGAAAGCGACCGCCTCCAACTCAAGCTGAAGCCCGCCGATTTTGCCGATTATCTGATCGCTAATGCGCTGCGTTGAACCTGCGACAGCAGATTTTGGCGAAACGGTGTGAGGCGCCTCACACGCCCGTTTTTGCAACGGTGGTTTATTGCGGGGTGTCCTCAGGATCGCGAGGACAGCACGGGAGATCACCATGCGAACCGGAATTTCCCTGAAACTCGGCCGCACCCATCGCACCTACGATCCGCGCATCCCGCACTTGAGCGCGCTGTTGGCCGGCCAGGTCCTGCCTCCGCCGCCCCCGCAGGTGGACTGGTCGAAAGGGATGCCGACGGAACTCGGCGTGATGAGGAACGACACGCTCGGCGACTGCACCTGCGCCGCAGTCTATCATGCGCTGCAACTGTGGACCTTTGATATTGGCGGCCAGATGGACACCGAGCCCGACAACGATGTCGTCAAGCTCTACATCCTGGCCTGCGGCTACAACCCGCGTCTGCCCGGTGAAGGCCCCGGCGGCAACGAGCAGCACGTCCTCAAATACCT
>JBOHMF010000386.1:0-4589 GCA_050730055.1 Allostellaceae bacterium | reverse complement strand
GTGGAGGATTGGGAGGCGGTGCGCGGCGTGGTTCTCGACGGTGCGCTCTACCTGACGCGGGCGGTCATTCCGTCGATGGTCGCCAACAATTACGGGCGCATCCTGTTCTTTACCGGCGACGGCGCCTTTACCGGCGGCAAGGGCCGTGCCCACGTCTCGGCGGCCAAGATGGGTCTTGTCGGCATGTGCCGGGCGCTGGCGAGCGAGTTCGCCCCAAACAACATCCGCGTCAACGTCGTCTCTCCGGGCAGCATCGACACCCGGCGCGATCATCCCGAGTGGTATCAGGGCCGGCCACCCTCTGCCTCCGGCATCCCGTTGGGACGCCAGGGCAAGGTCGAGGAGATCGCCGCCGCCTGCCTGTTCCTGGTCAGCGAGGAGGGCGGCTTTATCACCGGCCAGACGATCCACGTCAACGGCGGCGCGACGTATTACTGACCTCATGCTCGGTCCAGGAGATCCCCTCATGTCCCGTCTCAAATTCGGCGCCTTTCTCGCCCCCCATCACCCGGTCGGCGAGAACCCGCTGTTGCAGTTCCGCCGCGATCTCGATCTTGTCGAACTGATGGACAAGCTCGGCTATGACGAGTTCTGGTGCGGCGAGCACCATTCGAGCGGATGGGAGATGATCGGCTCGCCCGAGATGTTTCTCGCCGCGGCGGCCGAGCGCTCAAAGCGCATCAAGCTCGCCACCGGGGTCGTCTCGCTGCCCTATCACCACCCATTCAACGTCGCGCAGCGCATGGTGCAGCTTGACTGGATGTCGGGCGGACGGGCGATCTTCGGCTCGGGGCCGGGAGCGCTCGCTTCCGACGCGCACACCCTCGGGATCGACCCGATGGTGCAGCGCGACCGCCAGGACGAGGCGATCGCCGTGATCCGCCGTCTGATGCGCGGCGAGCGGGTGACGGCACAGAGCGACTGGTTCACGATGCAGGACGCGCAGTTGCAGCTTCTGCCGATGCAGGAGGAGATGCCGTTTGCCACCGCCTCGCAGATCAGCCCCTCGGGCATGACCTTGGCCGGCAAGCACGGGATTGGCGTCATCTCGATCGGCTCGATGTCGAGCGAGGGTCTCAACGCGCTCCCGACGCAATGGGGCTTTGCCGAAACCGCCGCAAAGAAGCATGGCCGGACGGTCGATCGCCGCGACTGGCGCGTGCTCCTGTCCTGGCACATCGCCGAGACGCGCGAGAAGGCGCGCGCCGAAGCCCGGCACGGTCTGTTGCGCCACCACAACGAATACATCGTCGGCACCTTGCAGCGGCCGGGCGCGACGCCGTTTCACGATCCTGACGAGGCGGTGGACAAGACCGCCTTTGGCGCCGGCGCCGCGGCGACGATCGGCACGCCCGATGATCTGGTGGCGCGGATCAAATCGGTCTACGAGGTGAGCGGCGGCTTTGGCACCGTCGTCGGTTTTGTCCACGACTGGGCCAACCCGGAAAACACGATGCGCAGTTGGGACATGGTGGCGCGCTATGTGGTCCCCGAGATCAACGGATATCTCGCCGGGCTGCGCGCCTCGCGCGAGTTTGTCGCCACCAACCGCGGCGTCTTTGACCGCGCCAAGGAAGCGATCATGGCCAAGATCACCGAGAACGAGGCGGCGCGCGCCGCGCTCGCGGTGACGCGGGGATCGCGGCTCGGCGAGGTCGCCTCGGCCAGCAACGTGCCCGATTTGGAGGAGGCCCGCGCGCGCGCCAATACGCGGTAAAAACAAGGTCCGCGCGCGGGCCGACATAAAAAAACCCTCGCGCGCGGATCAGTGCACGAACTGGGAGCAACGCGAGGGGAAGACGATGTCAGCAGCTGAAACGGCTCAACCCGGCACGATTCACGGCCATATCGCAGCGCGGATCGACCGCCTGCCGCTGACCAAATTCCAGTGGCGGCTCGCCATCCTGATCGAGCTGACCTGGGGCTTTATCGTTTTTGACACCGACGGCATCGCCTCCAAGCTCTATCCCTTTGTCTGGCGCCCGCAGCACCTCATCACGGTCGATCAGTACGCGGTCATCCAGGCGTTGCAGGTCGGTCTCGGGATCATCCTCGGCGCCTTTCTGATGAGTTGGGTCGCCGACCGCTACGGCCGGCGCCCGGCGATCCTCCTGGCGACGGCGCTCGGCGGGCTATGTATCTGGCCGTTCGTCTATGTGACAAATTTCTGGGGCATGGTGGTCCTGTCGGTGCTCAGCACCTTGGGGGTCGGCGGCATCGTCGCGACGCAATCGGTCTACCTGTCCGAGATGACCTCCTCGGTCATCCGCAACAAGCTGCTGCTGGCCACGCAAGGATTGACGGCCCTGGTCGCGGGGGCGGTCAACCTGCTCGCCTTCTGGCTGATCCCCGGCCAGTGGCAGGCCTATCTGTGGGTCGGCGCGGCCATCCAACTCGTCATCTTTCTGCCGCTGTTGAGCCGGTTTCTGCCGGAATCGCCGCGCTGGCTCGAAACCCACGGGCATCATGTCGAGGCCGAGCGGGTGGTCGGCGAATTGGAAGAGCGCTGCCGCCACTTCAGCGGGCAGCCGCTGCCCGAACCCGATCAGGGTCTGCACCCGGTGGTGGTCGCCGAAAAGGGTGCCTGGCGCGAGATCTTCACCAACCCGCAATATCGCGGCCGCACCATCGTTGTGCTGATCTGCTGGCTGTGCGCCTATTCCGGCATGATCTACGGGTCGGGCGCATTCATCCCGGTCTATATGGTCGATCACGGCGCCAGCCCGCATTTCGTGTTTCTGACCTTTGTCATCACCGCGGTCGTCATCTTTCTCGGTTTCCAGGTCAACGCCCGGCTCCGGGAAGGGATCGAGCGGCGCGACGTGTTGTGTGCGATGGCCTGCCTGTTTGCGGCGACCTTTCTCATCCTCTATCTGGTGCCCAATCTATGGGTCATCGCCGCGTTCTTCATCATCGGGCGGATCGGTGTCGGGTTGTGGGTCTTCAATCTCTACAACTACACCGCGGGCGCCTATCCGACCCGCATCCGCGCCATGGCCTTTGCCTGGACCGACGGGCTCGGGCATCTCGGCGCCTGGGGCGGTGTCACTCTGCTCGGCCCGCTCTATACGATGGGGCCAAACCATCTCGGCTGGGTCTTGTGGGCGATCATTCCCGGTGCGCTGATCCCGGCGTTTGTGATCCGGACGTTCGGGATCAGGCAGGCGGGGGCGACCCTGGAGCAGATTTCAATCTAGGGCGGGGTACAAGCCGCAGGAGGCCCGACGACATGGCGATCCCCCTCTACCTGTGCCCGGCCTGCGGGCGCACGCTCGCGGCCGATCGGCCGCTGTGGCGCTGCCCCTGCGGCAGCCCGCTGAACCTGGCGCCGGGACAGGGCCTCAAGCGCGGCGAGATTGCTCAGGGCGACGCCTCGCTGTGGCGCTACCGCGCGGCGCTGGCCCTGACCGGGCCGCCGCGCGTCGCGCTCGGCGAAGGCTGGACGCCACTCATACGGCGCTCCTGGCAGGGGAACCGGATCGCCTTCAAGCTCGAATCGCAGATGCCGACGGGGTCGTTCAAGGACCGCGGCACGGCGGTCATGCTCAACCATCTGCTGGAGGTCGGGGTCGGAGCGGTCCACGAGGATTCCTCGGGCAATGCCGGCGCGTCGCTGGCGACCTATGCGGCGGCGGCCGGTCTCCCGTGCCGCATCTATGTGCCGGCCTCGGCCCCGCGCGGCAAGCTCGTGCAGATCGCCGCTGCCGGCGCCGAACTGCGCGCGATCCCGGGGCCGCGCCAGAACGCGAGCGCGGCGGCGCTCGCCGCCGCCGCCGAATGCTTTTACGCCAGCCACAACTGGCAGCCGTTCTTTATCGAAGGCACCAAGACGCTCGCTTATGAGTTGTGGGAACAGGGCGGGTTTCGCATCCCCGACAATATCCTGGTGCCGACCGGCTACGGCAGCAACATCCTCGGCCTCGACCGCGGCTTTGATGAGCTCGCGCGGCAAGGCGAGATCGCCGCACGGCCGCGGCTCTTTGCCGTGCAGGCGGCGAATTGCGCCGCCTTTGCCGCGGCCTGGGCGGCGGGCGCCGAGAAGATCGTTCCGTTCTCGGCCGGAGCGACGATCGCCGACGGCATCGCCACCCCGATGCCGGTGCGCGGCACCGAGGTTTTGCGCGCGTTGCGCCGCTCCAGGGGCGGGGTCGTCGCGGTCGCCGAGGAGGCGATCATCCCGGCGCTCGCAGCGCTGGGCCGGCTCGGTCTCTTTGTCGAGCCGACCGCGGCGACCGCGGCTGCGGCGCTCGACCGGCTCATCGCCGACGGCACGATCCTCCCGGAGCAGTCAACCGTCGTCGTGCTGACCGGCTCCGGTCTCAAGGCGACCGATCTGCTCGCCGATCTGCTCCTCCCGCCCTACATCAAGGCAAGTTAGCAATAATGGATATATCATATCGGAGCACAAAATGTGGCTTATCCTTTTCGAGAGTCCTAACTGAAGATACATAAGAAGGCGGAAGCGAGGGCGGCGAAGTTGGCCGGGTTGTCGTGGAAGTGGTGGTAAATTCGCAAGGACAGATCGACCATCTCCACAGCTTTGGAAACGACTTTGGTCCGGCGGCGGAACCGCGCGAGAAAATGGCGGA
>JBOHMF010000385.1:0-4589 GCA_050730055.1 Allostellaceae bacterium | reverse complement strand
GTCCAGCTCTATGACGAGGTGCTCGACGAATATCGTCTGTGCGACGATCTCGGCCTTCACATCGTCACCAATGAGCATCATTCCGGGATCAACAATCTCTGGGCCGCCAGCCCGGTCATCACCGGGATCGTCGCACGGCTCACCCGCAAGGTGCGCATCCTGACGCTCGGCACGCTGATCACGGTGCGGCCGGACCCGGTGCGCGTCGCCGAGGAATACGCCACGATCGATGTGCTGTCGCGCGGGCGGCTGGAGATCGGGTTTGTCAAGTCGGGCGCAACCGAGATGGTCTCGGGCGACGCCAACCCGATGCGCATTCGCGAGCGCGAATGGGAGGCGATCGACCTGATCGAGAAGGCGCTGACCACCCATGACGGGCCGTTTTCGTGGGAGGGCAAGTTCTTCACCCACGCCCATGTCAACATCTGGCCACGGCCGTTCCAGCAGCCGCGGCCGGATTTCTGGGCGGCGACCAGCGACCTCCCGACCTGCGCCGAACTGGGCCGGCGCGGCATGGTCAACACGCTGCTGTTTGGCGGCTACGACCGCACGCGGCAGGCCTTCGAGGCGTACAAGGCGGCCCGCCGGGAGGCGGACCTGCCGGCCCCCGGCGAGGATCGGTTCTCCTCCATGGCCTTTGCCTATGTCGGCGACACCGACGAGGAAGGGCTGCGCATCGGCCAGAAGATTGCCTGGTTTCTGACCGTCAGCATCAAGAGCGCGCCGCAATTCTCAAAGTTCCAGCCCGGGGCGATCGACCCGGCGATGGCGCCCGCGGCTTGGCGTTCGGGCGCCTCCCGGCGGCCGCGCCCGGCCAATCTCGACGCCGCGGTGCTGGTCAGCCAGGGCCAGATGTTCGCCGGCAACCCCGATACCGTAGTGCGGCAGATCAAGGAGTTCCGCCGCCGCGTCGGCGGCACCGGCCACATCATCATGATGACCCGCCAGGGGCTGGTGACCCACGCCGAGGCGGAAAAGAGCTTCACCCGCGCGGCGCGCGAGGTGCTGCCGCAACTGCAGGACCTGCCGCCGATCGACCGGGACGAAACCGCGTGGCTGGCGCGGCGCGAGGCGGCGGCGCCGTGATGTCCGAGACATGGCGCATCGGCCCGCACGAACTGGAGGTGCTGCGCCGCGGCGCCGGCTCCCCGCTGCTGCTCCTGCACGGCATCAACCCGATCAGCCCGTCGGCTCCGTTTCTCGATCGGCTCGCCGCGCACGGCGAGGTCCTCGCCCCCTCGCATCCCGGCTTTGGCCGTTCGCTGCTGCCGGCGGACTTCGATACGATGTACGATCTTGTCCACCTCTATCTCGGCGTGCTCGACACGATCCCGGCCGGAGAGGTGACGGTGATCGGGTTCTCCTTTGGCGGCTGGATTGCCGCCGAGGTTGCGGTCATCGGCCATCCGAAGCTCAAGCGCCTCATCCTCGTTGATGCGGTCGGCATCAAGCTCGGCGGGCGCGAGGAGCGCGACATCGCGCATCTGTTCAATACCGCGCCCGACGAACTGGACCGCCGCGCCTGGCATGACCCCGCCCGGCGGCCCAAGGGAAGCTATGGGGTCGGCTGGCACACTCATATCGGCGAGGAGATGAGCGACTCTGAAATGGTGAGCCTGGCGCGCAACTGGGATTCGCTGTGCCTCTACGCCTGGCGGCCGCATCTCTACAACCCGCAGCTCAAGCACTGGCTGCACCGCATCGCCGTGCCGACGCTGGTGCTGTGGGGCGAAAGCGACCGGATCGTCAGTCGCGACTATGGGCAGGGCTATGGCGCGCTGATCCCGGGCGCGCGTTTCGACACCATCGCGGCGGCCGGTCATCACCCCGAACTGGAGCAGCCGCAGGCGTTTGTCGAAAAGGTCGTGCGGTTTCTCCGAGAACAGGACGCAAAGACGGCCCTGACATGATGTTCATCGTTCGAACCGACGGCACGGTGCCGACTGCATCCGCGATCGCGGTCAAGGCGTCGCGGCGGACACCCGCCAGCGTATCCGGCGGCGCAGCCAAGGCCGATTACTTCTGCGTCGGCGAGACCGAAGCCGCCGCCGCACTGCGCGGCGCCGGCTGGGAGGTCGTGGACCTGCGCGACGGCTGGTATGCCGGCGACAATGGCGGCGGCGTCGCCATATCGGGCCACGGCCGCTACTGGGAAATCCGCGACACGCTGTTTACCGTCAAGGAAGCGGCCGGGCCGGGGGGTGCCGCCGCACCCGCCGCTTCCGCTGCCGCGCCTGTCAACGTCCGGCGCGCGATCTTCGGGGTGTAGGTTTATTGCGGTTTCAGGTCGGTTTGGCGCGCAGGGTGGGTTGAGCAATGCGAAACCCACCGTTACGGCCGGGGGATGATGGGTTTCGCTCCGCTCAACCCATCCTACGCCTTTGATCCCCGTGTCAGTCTGACCCCGAAACCGCTTTAATCCTCGTATGGCCGGCGGTCGCGCGGCGCGTGCGGCTGTTCGAGACCGTCCACCGGGATGTTTCGGCCGTTGATCCAGTGGGCGCGCGGCGAGGCGAGGAACACGATCACATCCGCCACCTCTTCGGCGGCGCCAAGGCGGCCCATCGGAAAGCCGTGGCGGACATAGTCCTCGAAATATCCGGGGTTGGCGAGGCGGTAGCGGTCCCACCCGTTTCCTTCGACCAGGATCGATCCCGGCGAGACCGTGTTCACCCGGATGCCATAAGGCACAAATTCCAGCGCCCATCGCTCGGTATCAAAGATCAGCGCCGCCTTGGCCGCGCCGTATTGGCCGGACATTGCGAGTTGCGGCGACCAGCCGGAGATCGATGCGATGTTGATCACCGCAGCCCCCGGGCGCTCCTTCATGTGCGGCAACGCCAGCCGCATCATGCGCACGGTCTGGAGGAGGTTCTGTTCCAGCGCGCCGCGCCAATCGTCATCGCTGCTATCGGCAACGCGCGCACCGCCGCCACCGCCGCCGACATTGTTGATCAGAATGTCGATGCCGCCATGGGCCGCGATGGTGGCCTCGACCAGACGGGCCGCGTCGCCGGGACGGCCGGCATCGGCCGCGTGCGCCGCGATTTCGGCGCCGGTCGCGCGCAGCGCCGCTTCCGCCTCCCGTAATGGCTCGGCCGAGCGCGCCGACAGCATGACGCGGCACCCCTCGGCGGCAAACGCCTTGGCGGTCGCCAATCCGATGCCGCGGCTCGAACCGGTCACGAGGGCGATCTTGCCGCGCAGTTTGAGATCCATGACACAGCCTCCCCGTACTGCTGGCGATGAACCGTTCACGCATCCGGCAGGATGAAGACGGCACAGGGCGCCGCGATGCCGCTCCCGCAACGCAGCGGGTTGCCGCGACGGTCTCGTGTCTGCTTCATTCCGGAAGAGGTATTGACTCGGTCTCGTCTCCCGGCACCTTCGGAAACCGGCCCTCCTTCCAGTCGCGTTTCGCCTCTTCGATCCTTGCCCGCGAGCTGGAGACAAAATTCCACCAGACGTGCCGTTCTCCATCGATCGGCGCGCCGCCGATCAGTGCGATGCGCGCATCCGTCACCGCGCGCAGCACCGCCTCGGCCCCCTTTGCAAAGACCAGCATGCGGCCGCGCTCGGCGCTCTCCTTTCCGACGCAGACGGCGCCGTCGATGACATAGGCGGCGCGTTCCGCGTGCTCGCCCGGCAGCGGAAGCTCGCCTCCGGCAGACAGCGCGACATCGGCATAGAACAGCGGTGACAGCACCTTGACCGGCGAGGTCTTGCCGTAGGCGCGGCCGGCCAGGATGCGGATGCGGGCGCCGGCGAGGTCGAGCGCGGGGAGCGTTGCCGCCGGGTGATGATAAAACTCGGGTGCGGTTTCCTCGTGCGCCAGCGGCAATGCGACCCACAGCTGAAGCCCGTGCAAGCGCGAACCGGCGCGCCGCGGCTCCATTCCGGTTCGTTCCGAGTGCACGATTCCACGTCCGGCGGTCATCCAGTTGATGTCCCCCGGCCGAATGGGCTGGTGCGATCCGAGGCTGTCGCGGTGCACGATCTCTCCGTCGAACAGGTAGGTCACGGTCGCGAGGCCGATATGCGGGTGCGGCCGCACATCCAGACCCCGCCACGGGGCGAAATCGGCGGGTCCCATGTGATCAAAGAATACGAACGGGCCAACCAGACGCCGCGCCGCCGAGGGGAGCACGCGTCCGACGGCAAAGCCGCCAAGATCGCGCGGGCGGCCGTCTATGACGGCCACGATCACCGAAGTCTCAGGGCTTTGCGAGCAAACCGGATCAACCGTGGGCAAGACGCTCATGCTTTCCTCCCGCTCCGCTATGCCAGGCGCGCCGCCACGTTCTTCCGACCTTCGTTACCGCGCGATCTCGCCCAGCCGTCCCGCCTGGTAGTCCTCGATGGCCTCCATGATCTCATGCTCGGTGTTCATGACAAAAGGCCCGTATTGCACGACCGGCTCACGCAGAGGAATGCCGGAGAGCAGCAGCGCCTGCGCCCGCTCGCCCGCCTCGAAATGCACGGAATCTCCATCGGCGAGAACGGCCAGTTGGCCGTCCTTCACCGCGCGGCCGGCGACGCGGATCGCCCCATCAAAGACATAGACGCAGGCAGCATGATCCGAGGGAACA
>JBOHMF010000384.1:0-4594 GCA_050730055.1 Allostellaceae bacterium | reverse complement strand
GGCCTTTGACGACATCATCCAGGGGGCGAGCGGTTTTGCCGCGCTGACCCTGGCGACGACCGGCGAGGCGCGCTTTGTGCCGACCTTGGTGTGCGACAAGACGGTCGGGCTGACCATGGTTTATGCGATCCTGGCGGCGTTGTTGCAGCGCGCGCGCACCGGCGAGGGCCAGCGCGTCGAGGTGCCGATGCTGGAGACCATGGCCGCTTTTGTCATGGCCGAGCACATGGGCGGGCTGACCTTTGATCCGCCGCTGGGGCCGCCCGGCTACGCGCGCATGCTGGCGCCCGACCGCCGGCCGCACAAAACGGCCGACGGCCATATCTGCATCCTCCCCTACACCGATCGCCACTGGCGAGACTTCTTCCGCGCCGCCGGCCGCCCCGACCTCGCCGACGACCCGCGCCTTGCCGACCCGGTGACGCGCGCGCGCCATTTCGCCGACCTCTACGCGCTCGTTGCCGAATGCGTGCGCGCGCGGCCGACCGCTCATTGGCTCGCCGTCTTGCGGGCCGCCGACATCCCGTGCGGGCCGGTCAACCCGTTGGCTGACCTGCCAAACGACGAGCACCTGGCCGCCGTCGATTTCTTTCCGCATGTCGAGCATCCGAGCGAAGGGCCGATCCGCACCGTGCGCCCGCCGGTCAGGTTTGGCGCGGCCGATTGCGCCTTGCGCCTCCCGGCGCCGCGATTGGGCGAGCATACGCGCGAGATTCTCGCCGAATTGGGGCTTGGCGCAGACGAGATCGCGGATCTGATCGCCCGCAAGATTGCCATTGCCGCAGATGGATAGGGGTCATGCGTCTCACTGACAAGGAGCAGGCGATGCTGGCGGGCGCGGCCGGAGAGGCGCGGCGCTGGGCGCTCGCGCACCAGATCGCGGTCGGCGAATTCTTTGACGCCGCCGATTTTGTTCCGGTCGGTCAGGCGCACATCATGGCCGACACCGAATCGCTGGGCGAAAGCGGCCTGCGATTTCTCGAACACCTCGCCGCCCTGCCGGAAGGAGAGCGGCGGGTGCGGGTGCCGACGCTCACCGATCCGCGCGGGCTCGACTTTGCGGTCTATCGCCGGCTCGGCCAGACCCCGGCGATGGCGGTGCGCGAGGCGCGGGCGATCGCGGCTTTGAAGGCCCTCGGCGTCCTGATGACCGACACCTGCATCCCCTATCAGACGGTGCTGCCGGCGGTGCGCGGCGAGCACGCCGCCTATGGCGATACCGGCGTTGTCATCTATGCCAACAGCGTGCTCGGTGCGCGCAGCAATTTTGAGGGCGGGCCGTCGGCGCTCGCCGCCGCGCTGACCGGGCGGACACCCTGCTACGGTTATCACCGCGACGCGCACCGCCGCGGCACCAGGCGGTTCCGGCTCGCGACAACACCGCACGATCTCGCCGAATGGGGCGCCTTGGGCGGCCTCATCGGCGAAGCCTGCGGCTCCTATTGGGAGGTCCCGGTCATCGAGGGGGTGACGGCTGCGCCCGGCTCCGACGCGCTCAAGCATTTTGGCGCGGCGCTGGCGAGCTTTGGCTCGGTCGCGCTGTTTCACATGCCGGGCATCACCGCCGGGACGGCGGACGAGGAGCAGGCGGCCCCGCCGGCGGCGAGCGTGATCGGACCGGGCAGGATCGACGCCTTTCTCGCGCGCTATGCGGCGCCGGGCGACACGCTCGATGTCGTCGTCTTTGCCGCGCCGCAACTGTCGCTGTTCGAGATGGCGCGCGTCGCCGACGGTCTCGCCGGACGCCGCGTCCATCCGCAGGTAACGGTCATCGTCGCGACCTCGCCCGAAGTCAAGCACGCCGCCGACCGTCTGGGCTTAACGCGCAAGATCGAGGAAGCGGGTGCGATCGTCGCCGCCGGCATCTGCTTCTATCAGAGCTATGCGCGCGAACTGGCCGAGAGGAACGGCTGGACCCGGCTGCTGACCAATTCGGCAAAGCTGGTCAATATCCTCGGCGGCTACGGCTACCGCCCGAGCCTTGCCAGCCTCGATCGCTGCCTTGATTCGGCGGTCCTGGGCCGGATCGTGTGATGCCGATCATCCTGCGCTGCCATTCCGGCGTCGGCCCGGCGGTGAGCGGCACAACCCTTGTCGCCGCCGATAATTTCAGCGCGCGCTATGATCTCGACCGCGACGCGGGGATCTTCCGCCGGCCGACGCACAAGCTCGCCGGACAGAGCTATGTCGGCCTCATCCTTGTGCTGAACGAGGCCAAGGGCGGCGTCGCCAGCGCCTGGATGCTCGCCGAGATGAAGGCGCGCGGCCGCGCGCCGCTCGGATTTGTGTTCAACCGCGTCAACCCGATCCTGGCGCAAGGCGCGGCCTTTGCCGGCCTCACCCTGGTCGATCGCTGTGCCGGCGATGTGACGCGCCTCATCCGCAGCGGCGACATCCTGGCGATCGATCCCGCGGCCGGCGAGATCGTCATCCGCAACCGCGACGCTTGAAGCGCCGCGGCGAGACCGCCGCACGTTCCTGATGCGACGCACCAATTCGGATGGGAACCATCCGAAAATCTCATAAGTGCTTTTGTTGCGATGCAGCAAAATCGGCCCATCTGCGAACCCGGAGACGACTCGAGGGGAACGCCGGCCGATGAGAACGCAACTCGCCCGTCTGACGGCGCCGCAACAAACCTGGCCCCGGTTCCGCGCCGAGACGGCAAAGGCGCGCCACGGCGCGGCGGGGGCGCTGCCGGTGCGGGCGGGGCTTGGCGGCGGGCTGGCGCCGGGCCGGCGCGGCTGGGCGATGTTCGCGCTCTCGATCGCGCTGCTGCCCTATCCGATGCTGGCGGTCAACCTGTTCAAGCGGCCGGTTTTTTCCTTGTCCGTCGTGACTTCGGTGTGCTCGTTTGCCGCCGCCAGCCTCGCCCTCATTGCATTGCCGTTCTACATCCAGGAGGTGCTCGGGCGCTCGGCGGTGGCAACGGGGCTCCTGATCACGCCCTGGCCGGTGGCGGTCGGGTTTACGGCACCCCTGGCCGGCCGTCTCGCCGACCGCTACCCCGCCGGCATCATGGGCGGGATCGGTCTTGCGCTGCTGGCTGCGGGTCTCGCCCTGCTGGCGTTGCTCCCACCCGACCCGACGCCCTGGGACATGGTTTGGCGGATGGCGCTGTGCGGGATCGGCTTTGGCTTCTTTCAGTCGCCCAACAACCGGACTCTGCTGGCGAGCGCACCGCCCGAGCGCGCCGGCAGCGCCAGCGGCATCCTGGCCAGCGCTCGCCTCGTCGGACAGACGGTCGGCATCGCGCTCGCCGGATTGATCCTGGCCGTGGCGGGCACCGCCGCCGGTGGGATCGGTCACGCCACGCTGGGAGCGCTCGTTCTCGGCGCGGCGTTTGCGGCGATCGGCGCGGTGGTCAGCAGCCTGCGCCTCTTTGGCTTCCGCCAGGCCGAGCTTCCCGCCCGCTGAGCCGACGCTCTTCCGCCTCACGCCCGCTCCTTGCAATCTCCGCCCTTCAGCGTTACATGTAGCGGAAGGAGGTAAGAATGTCCGAGCCAATGTCACGCGCCGAACGCGTTGCGCGCCGACGCGCCAAGCTGCGCGCCGCCGGATTGCGACCGATCCAGTTCTGGGCGCCCGATACGCGCACCGCGGAATTTGCCAACGAATGCCGCCGACAGTCGGAGCGCGTCCGGGAGAGCGAGAGCGCGGCCAGCCAGGCCGAGGACGAAGCCTGGGAAGCCGCCTCCAATGAGGCGATTTCGCATGAGGCGGGGTAATATCGTCACGGTCTCGCTTCCGGGCGATTATGGCAAACCCCGGCCAGTCCTCGTCATCCAATCGGATCTGTTCCCCGAACACCCTTCAGTCACGGTTCTGCCGATCACCAGCCATCTCGTCGATGCGCCGCTTCTGCGCATCGGTATTGGTCCCGAAAGCGGCCTTGAGAGAGGCTCGCAGATCCAGATCGACAAGCCGCAGACGCCGCGTCGCGAACGGATCGGCCCGGTCATTGGCCAGGCTGATGGTGCGACGTTGCGCGCGGTGGATCGGGCGCTTGCGGTGTTTCTCGGGCTGGCCTGACGCGCAGGATCATTCGGGCAGACCAAACACTTCCTCGGGCTGGTTGAGGCCGCGCACCGGATGATAGCCGAGGGAGACAAGCCGGCGCGGACAGAGCCGGGCAAAGGCGCGCGAGGTCAACAGTGGGCGCAGAAGCCGCTTGGTCAGACCCTCGATCCGCGCGGCGAGATTGACCGCCGGCCCGACCGCGGTGAAATCGAGCCGGTCCGAGGCGCCGACATTGCCAAAGATGACCTCGCCAAAATGCAGCCCGATGCCGGCTCGGAACTCGCTCTGGTCGCGGGTCCGGCGGATGCGGTTGGCGCTCTCGATGCGGGCGAGCGTCTCGACCGCGGCCCCGAGCGCGCGCGCGGTCGCGGCGGCAAAATCGCGGTCGTCCTCGGCCGGAAAGATCGCCAGCGCGCCATCGCCGATGAATTTCAGAACTTCGCCCCGGCGCTCCTGCACCGGCGAGACCACGGCATCAAAATAATCGTCGAGCAGCGCGATCACCGATTCGCCCGGCAACCGATCGGAAATTCCGGTAAATCCGCGCAGATCGGTGATCAGCACGGCCGCCGGC
>JBOHMF010000383.1:0-4598 GCA_050730055.1 Allostellaceae bacterium | reverse complement strand
CTATCTGATCACCAACCTCGCCTATTTTGGCCGCGTCGCCTTCTCCTCGCCCGATCTCGGCCTGTCCCCGCTCGGCTATGCGGCGGTGATCGTGCCGGTGGTCGGCTCGCTGCTCGTCGGCCTGATGGCGCGCTACGGCACCGAAAAGATCCGCGGCCACGGCATCCCGGAAGCGATCGAGGCGATCCTTCTGGGACGCAGCCGGCTTGACGTCAAGGTCGCGATCCTGAAACCGCTCTCCTCGGCGATCGCGATCGGCACCGGCGGACCGTTTGGCGCCGAGGGACCGATCATCATGACCGGCGGCGCCATCGGCTCGCTGATCGGGCAGATGCTGCCGATCAGCGATACCGAGCGCAAGACGCTGCTGGTGGCCGGCGCCGCCGCCGGGATGGCCACCGTGTTTGGCACGCCGATCGCCGCGATGATGCTGGCGGCCGAACTGTTGCTGTTCGAATGGACGCCGCGCAGTTTTGTTCCCGTCGCCGTCGCCACCATCACCGCCGCGTTTGAGCGCTCTTTCACTCATCTGGCAAATCCGCTCTTCCCGTTTCACGGCGGCATGGAACTGTCGCTGATCGCCATCTTGTGCTGGATACTTGTCGGATTGTTGTCGGGACTGCTATCGGGCCTTTTGACGCAACTGGTCTACGGCTGCGAGGACATGTTCCTCAAGCTGCCGATCCACTGGATGTGGTGGCCGATGCTGGGCGGTCTCGTCGTCGGTCTCGGCGGGCTTGTCAACGCCAATGCGCTCGGCGTCGGCTACAGCAATATCGCCCACATGCTGCAAGGCGGGATGCCCTCCCTCGCCGGATTGTCCCTGCTGATTGTCAAGGCCATCATCTGGGCGGTGGCGCTCGGGTCGGGGACCTCGGGCGGCGTCCTGGCGCCGCTCCTGATCATGGGCGGCGGCATGGGGGTGATCCTGGCCCACTATCTGCCTGTCGCCAGCCCCGGTTTCTGGGCGCTCCTGGCGATGGCCGCGACGATGGGCGGCACCATGCGCTCGCCGCTGACCGCGACCTTTTTCGCGGTCGAGTTGACCGGCAACACCCACGTCCTCTTTCCGCTGATCACGGCGTGCATCACCGCTCATCTGGTGACTGTGCTGCTGATGCGCCGCTCGATCCTGACCGAGAAGCTGTCGCGACGCGGCCATCATCTGCTGCGCGAATATCATGTCGATCCGTTCGCCCTGACCCGCGTCAACGAGGTCATGACGAGCGCGGTGGAAACCCTGCCCGAGACGGCAACCCTGCACGACGCCGCGGCCTTTCTGGCGGCGCCCACGACCAGGCATCCCAGCTTTCCAGTGATCGATGCCGAGCGCCGGGTCCTGGGGATCGTCGATCCGCCGATGGTCCTGGCATGGCGCCGCACCGGCACGCACCGCAGCACACAACTCGGTGCGCTGCTCGAAGGCGCAAAAGTACCGACCGCCTATCCGGACGAGTATCTGGTGGGGGTGATCGAGCGCATGATGGGTCTCAACGTCGCCCACCTCGCGGTCGTCGCGCGCGAGGGTTCTGCCCTCATCGGTTATCTGAGCTGGAAAGACCTGCTGCGCGTCCGCGTGCGCCTGCAGCGGGAAGAGCAGGATCGGATCGCGTTCTACCGGTGGATGCGCAGATCGCGGGCGCGCCCCCAGGGCGGCAAGACGCCCGCCGTCATTCCGCCCGAGGAGAGCGCGCCAAAAGAGAGCGAAACAGAAAAGATCCGCTAATCCGCCGCCTCGTCAAGCGCGTAGCCGGCACTGCGCACGGTGCGCAGGATGTCGGCCCCGCCCCCTTTGTTGAGCGCCAGGCGCAGGCGGCGGATGTGCACATCGACGGTGCGCGGCTCGACCTCGACCGCCTGTCCCCACACCGCGTCGAGAAGCTGCTCGCGCGAGAACACCCGCCGCGGCCGGCGCAGAAAATGCCGCAGCAGGCGAAACTCGGTCGGGCCGAGATGGACCGGCCGGCCGGCGCGACGCACCCGGTGGGCGAGAAGATCCATCTCAAGATCGGCAAAGCGCAGCACCTCTTCGCTCGCGCCGGGTTCGGCGCGGCGGATCACCGCGCGCAGCCGGGCGACGAGTTCGCTCGGGCTGAACGGCTTGACGACATAATCATCGGCGCCGCTGTCGAGACCGCGCACGCGATCCTCCTCCGCCCCGCGCGCCGTCAGCATGACGACAGGCAGATCGCGGGTCTGCGGCGAGCGGCGGATCTGACGGCAGACTTCGAGACCGGAGACGTGCGGCAGCATCCAGTCCAGGAGCACGATGTCGGGCCGGCGCTCGGCGATCTGCAAGAGCGCCTCCTCGCCGTCACCGGCCTCGGCGACGGCAAAGCCCTCCTTTTCGAGGTTGTAGCGCAGCATGGTAACGAGCGCCGCCTCGTCCTCGACGATCAGAACAAGCGGCTTCATCGGTCGCGCTCCCGCGCCGGCGTCACCAGTTCGAGGCTCGACCTGTCGCCTTTCGGCCGCGTCTCGCTGAGCGGTGTGCCGTGTACCAGATAATACACGTTCTCGGCGATATTGGTCGCGTGATCGCCGATCCGCTCGATGTTCTTGGCCATGAAGAGCAGATGGGTGGAGGCGCTGATATTGCGCGGGTCCTCCATCATGTAGGTCAGGAGCTCGCGGAACAGGCTCGAATACATCTCGTCGAGTTCCTCGTCCCGCATCCACACCGCGATCGCCTTGTCGGCGTCATGGGCGACATAGGCGTCGAGCACATCCTTGACCATCACCTGGGCGAGGCGGGCCATGCGCGGCAAGGCCCCGACCGGCTGCACCGGCGGGGTCTGGTTGAGCGCGATCGCGCGCTTGGCGATATTCGCCGCATAGTCGCACATCCGTTCGAGATCGCTCGCCACCTTGAGGGCGGCGAAGATCTCGCGCAGGTCGCGCGCCATCGGCTGGCGCAGCGCGAGGAGGCGGATCGCGAGATTGTCGAGATCGCGTTCGAGCCGATCGACCGCCCCGTCGCCCTCGACGACGCGCGCGGCGAGATCGCTGTCTCGCGTGGTGACCGCCTCGATGGCGAGCGCCAACTGGCTCTCGGCGCGCCCACCCATCTCGACGATGATGCGGTTGAGCCGCGCCAGTTCCTCGTCGTAGCTCTTGATGATGTGCTCGGATGACATGTTCGCCTTCGCCCCTCATCCGAACCGGCCGGTGATGTAATCCTCGGTGCGCTGCTCCCGCGGGCGCGTAAAGATGCGCTCGGTCTCGTCAAACTCGACCAGCCGGCCGAGATAGAAAAACGCGGTGTAGTCGGAACTGCGCGCCGCCTGCTGCATGTTATGGGTGACGATGGCGACGCAGTAATCCGATTTCAATTCCGCGATCAGTTCCTCGATGCGCTGGGTCGAGATCGGGTCAAGGGCCGAGGCCGGTTCGTCGAGCAGCAGGATCTCCGGCGCGACGGCGATCGCGCGGGCGATGCACAGGCGCTGCTGCTGGCCGCCGGAGAGGCTCTGGCCGCTCTCCTTGAGCTTGTCCCGGACCTCCTCCCACAGCGCGGCGCGGCGCAGCGCCGCCTCGACCCGGTCGGCGAGCGCGGCGCGCGGCAACCGCTCGTACAGGCGGATGCCAAAGGCGATGTTGTCAAAGATCGACATCGGGAACGGGGTCGGCTTTTGAAAGACCATGCCGATCTTCGCGCGCAGCCGATCGAGGTCGAGCCCCGGGCGCAGGATGTTCTCGCCGTCCACCAGAACCTCGCCGGTCGCACGCTGCCCGGGATAAAGCTCATAGATGCGGTTCAATACCCGCAGCAGCGTAGACTTGCCGCAGCCCGAGGGACCGATGAGGGCGGTCACGCGGCGGTCGTAGAGCGGCAGGGTGATCCCGCGCAGCGCCTGAAAGCCGCCGTAAAAAAAGCCGAGATCGCGGATCAGCACCTTTTCGTGCAGCGCGGCGGAGACCGCCGGCGGTGGCGCGGCCGCCGCGCGTGCGGCCGCGGGCGAGGCAGCGGGGAAAAGCGTCATTGTGGCGTGCTCCCTCGGGTTCGGCTCATCCGCCGGCACCGCGCCCTGCCCTGCCGCTCAGCAGCAGAAACGACAGCCGCGCGGCGAGGCTCAACAGAAAGACCGCGGCGAGGAGAACGAGCGCGCCGCCCCACGCCTGGCGATGCCAGTCCCGGTACGGGGAGAGCGCATAGGTGAAAATTTGCAGCGGCAGCTCGGCCATCGGTCGGCTCGGGTCGAATTCCCAGAACTGGTTGCCAAAGGCGGTGAAGAGGAGCGGCGCCGTCTCGCCGGTGACCCGCGCCAGGGCCAGGAGCAGCCCGGTGATGACGCCGGGCCGCGCCGCGGGAAGAAGAACCTTGCCGATCACCCGATAGTCGCTCGCACCGAGCGCCGTCGCCGCCTCGCGCAATTCGCGCGGCACGCCGGCGAGCGCCCCCTCGGTCGCGCGGATCACTAAGGGCGCCATCAGGATCGCCAGCGCAAACGCGGCCGACACCGCCGAGAACCGGCCAAACGGCTCGACCAGCAGCGCATAGGCGTAGATGCCGATGGCGATGCTCGGCACCCCGGCCAGGACATCGGCGAGAAAGCTGAGCGCTCGCGCCAGCGGGCGATGCGCATAGACGCCGGTAT
>JBOHMF010000382.1:0-4604 GCA_050730055.1 Allostellaceae bacterium | reverse complement strand
GGCTTGTCCCGGCAAGCCTTGCACCAACCCCCCTCACCCTGACCCTCTTCCCCCGCTCGCGGGGGGAGAGGGAGAATTTGTCGCGCAATGGTCGTCACGGCTGATCCTGACCTCCGAGCCGCCGCTGGACGATCGCGCCGGCCTTGGCCATGTCGATCGTTCCGGCGTGGCGCTCGCGCAACAGGGCCATGACCCTGCCCATGTCGCGCGCTCCCGCGGCGCCCAACGCGGCGATCGCCGCCTCCGCCGCCGTGGCGGTCTCTTCTTCGCTCATCTGGCGCGGCAGAAAGCTCTCGATGACGGCGATTTCCGCGCGTTCCTTGGCCGCGAGGTCAGGGCGATTGCCTTGGTCATAAAGCGCGGCCGATTCGCGCCGCTGCTTGATCATCCCTTGCAGCATGCGCGGGATCTCAGCTTCGCCGATCCCCTCGGGGTGACCTGCGCCACGAGCCGCGACATCGCGTTCCTTGAGCGCGGCGAGGATAAGGCGCACGGCCGAGACGGTGCCCGCATCGCGGGCTTTCATCGCCGCTTTGAGCCGCTCGGTCAAGGCTTGCCGGAGCATCGCCGCTCTCCTGTTACGGGCCGATTATAAAACATCTTTTGGACCCCCGGCGACATGGCGCGCACCTCTCTAACCTGTTGAAATCCCGTCGATCCGGAATGGTGCGGGGTTGACGGGAGGGGCATGAGCCTGTATCTGTCCAATGATTTGGCCGCCCGCCCCGGCCCTGCCGCCGGGGATGCGTACAGGACAATCCTCGCATGACCGATGCCGCGACCGCGTCCTTTCCGCCGCGACCGCCCGATTGCAACGCCGCGCTCATCCTTGCCGACGGCACGGTGTTTTGGGGCCGAGGCGTCGGCGCCGCCGGGACGGCGGTGGGCGAGGTCTGCTTCAACACATCGATCACCGGCTATCAGGAAATCCTGACCGATCCCTCCTATGCCGGGCAGATCGTAACGTTCACGTTCCCCCATATCGGCAATGTCGGCGCCAATGTCGAGGACATCGAGACGATGACCCCGGCAGCGCGCGGTCTCGTCATCCGCGCTCCGATCACCGGACCGTCCAACTGGCGCGCCATGGAGCCATTTGGCAAATGGCTCGCTGCGCACGGTCTCGTCGGCATCGCCGGGATCGATGCGCGCCGGCTGACCCGACGCATCCGCGACGGCGGACCTCCGAACGGCGTCGTCGCCTTTGCTCCGAAGGGCGAGCTCGATCTTCCGGCGCTGCTTGCCGAAGCGCGCGCCTGGCCCGGTCTCGAAGGCATGGATCTAGCTCGCGAGGTCACCTGCCGGCAGAGCTACGAATGGGACGAGACGCCGTGGCGGCGCGAGCGCGGCTATGGCCGGCTGGAGGACCCGCACCACCATGTCGTCGCGGTCGATTACGGGGCCAAGCGCAACATCCTGCGCATGCTCGCCGGGCACGGTTGCCGGGTGACGGTGGTGCCGGCGAGTGCCGCGGCGCGCGACATCCTGCGCCACCGCCCGGACGGTATTTTTCTCTCGAACGGGCCGGGCGATCCGGCCGCGACGGCCGAATACGCCGTACCGGTGCTGCGCGAACTTCTGGCCAGCGGGAAACCGATCTTTGGCATCTGCCTCGGCCATCAATTGCTCGCGTTGGCTTTGGGCGGGCGGACGGTCAAGATGGCACGCGGCCACCGCGGCGCCAACCACCCGGTCAAGGAACTCGCGACCGGCCGGGTCGCGATCACCAGCCAGAACCACGGCTTTGTCGTCGATCCCGAAAGCCTGCCCGAAACTGTCGAGGTGACCCACATCTCGCTCTTTGACGGCACCAACGAGGGCTTGCGCGTCATCGACAAGCCGGTCTTTTCGGTCCAGCACCACCCCGAAGCCAGCCCCGGCCCGCAGGACAGCTTTTTCCTGTTTGAGCGCTTTGTCGAGCTGATGGCGCGCTGATGCCCAAGCGCACCGACATCGCCAGCATCCTCGTGATCGGCGCCGGGCCGATCGTCATCGGTCAGGCGTGCGAATTCGACTACTCCGGCGCCCAGGCGTGCAAGGCGCTGAAGGCCGAGGGATATCGCGTCGTCCTGGTCAATTCGAACCCGGCGACGATCATGACCGACCCGGAGCTGGCCGACGCCACCTACATCGAGCCGGTGACGCCGGAGATGGTGACAAAGATCATCGCCCGCGAGCGGCCGGACGCGCTCCTGCCGACGATGGGCGGCCAGACCGGCCTCAACATCGCGATGGCGCTCGCCCGCGCCGGCATCCTTGCCGAATACGGCGTCGAGCTGATCGGCGCCAAGGAAGAGGCGATCCAGAAGGCCGAGGACCGCCAGTTGTTCCGTCTGGCGATGGACCGGATCGGTCTCGAATCGCCAAGGAGCCGGCTCGCCCGCTCGCTGGAGGAGGCGCTTCTGGCGCTTGCCGAGACCGGGCTGCCGGCGATCCTGCGACCCTCCTTCACCCTCGGCGGCACCGGCGGCGGCATCGCCTACAACGGGGAGGAATTTGAGGAGATCGTGCGCGGGGCCTTGCGCGCCTCGCCCTCGCATGAGGTCCTGGTCGAGGAATCGGTGCTCGGGTGGAAGGAATACGAGATGGAGGTCGTGCGCGACCGCGCCGACAACTGCATCATCGTCTGCTCGATCGAGAACATCGACCCGATGGGCGTCCATACCGGCGATTCGGTGTGCGTCGCTCCGGCGCTGACCCTGACCGACAAGGAATATCAGGGGATGCGCAACGCCGCGATCGCGGTCTTGCGCGAGATCGGCGTCGATACCGGCGGCTCCAACGTGCAATTTGCGGTCAATCCGCAGGACGGGCGGCTCCTCGTCATCGAGATGAACCCGCGCGTCTCGCGCTCCTCGGCATTGGCGTCAAAGGCGACCGGGTTTCCGATCGCCAAGATCGCGGCTCTCCTCGCCGTCGGCTACACGCTCGACGAACTGCGGAACGAGATCACCGGGACGACGCCGGCCGCCTTTGAGCCGACGATCGACTATGTCGTCACCAAGATGCCGCGCTTCACGTTTGAGAAGTTCCCCGGCACCGAACCGCTGCTCTCGACCTCGATGAAATCGGTTGGCGAAGCGATGGCGATCGGCCGCAGCTTTGCCGAATCGGTGCAGAAGGCACTGCGCTCGATGGAAACGGGGCTCTCCGGTTTTGACGAGGTGGTGATCCCCGGCGTCGAAAGCGCCGGCAAGGAGGCGGTCCTGGCGGCGCTGGCGCGGCCGACGCCGGACCGTCTGCTGTTGATCGCACAAGCCTACCGGCACGGTCTTTCGACCGCGGACATCCATGCCGCCTGCCATTTTGAGCCGTGGTTTCTCGAACGCATCCGCGAGGTCGTAGAGACCGAGGAAGAGGTCCGCCGGGACGGTCTGCCGGAGGCACGCACCGGCTTTCTGCGGCTGAAGCAGATGGGGTTTGCCGATGCCCGCCTCGCGCGGCTGGCGGGTCTCACCGAGGCCGAGGTTATCGCCCGCCGCCGCGCGCTCGACCTTCATCCGGTCTACAAGCGCATCGACACCTGCGCCGCCGAGTTCGCCTCGCTGACCCCGTACCTGTATTCCTCATACGAGGGCGACGGGCTTGGCGCCGCGGAATGCGAGGCCGATCCGAGCGAGCGCAAAAAGATCGTCATCCTCGGCGGTGGGCCAAACCGGATCGGGCAGGGGATCGAGTTCGACTATTGCTGCGTCCATGCCGCCTACAGCCTGTCCGAGGCCGGCATCGAGACGATCATGGTTAACTGCAACCCGGAAACCGTCTCGACCGATTACGACACCTCGGACCGCCTTTATTTTGAGCCGCTGACCGCCGAGGATGTGATCGAGGTGGTGCGCGCCGAGAGCCGGCGCGGCACCCTCCTCGGCGCCATCGTGCAGTTTGGCGGGCAGACGCCGTTGAAGCTGGCGGCGGCGCTCGCAGAGGCCGAGATCCCGATCCTTGGCACCTCGCCCGACGCGATCGATCTCGCCGAGGACCGCCGGCGCTTTCAGCAACTCTTGACCCGGCTCGGTCTGCGCCAGCCGCGGAACGGCACCGCCTCCTCGGCGCAGGAGGCCGAGGCGGTGGCACTCCAGATCGGCTACCCGGTGGTGATCCGCCCGTCCTATGTGCTGGGCGGGCGGGCGATGGAGATTGTCCACGACGCCGCCGGTCTTGCCCGCTATATGCGCCACGCCGTCACCGCCTCGGGATCGAGTCCGGTCCTCATTGACCGCTATCTGCAAAACGCGATCGAGGTCGATGTCGATGCCCTCAGCGACGGCGAGACGGTCGCGGTCGCCGGCATCATGGAGCACATCGAGGAGGCCGGCATCCACTCCGGCGACAGCGCCTGCTCGCTGCCGCCCTACAGCCTCAAACCGGCGATCATCGCCGAGATCGAGCGGGAGACCTGGGCGCTGGCGCGTGCGCTCGGCGTTGTCGGGCTGATGAACGTGCAGTTCGCGGTCAAGGAGGACGAGGTCTATGTCCTCGAAGTCAACCCGCGCGCCTCGCGCACCGTCCCCTTTGTCGCCAAGGCGACCGGCGTGCCGATCGCCAAGATCGCGGCGCGCCTCATGGCCGGGGCGCGGCTCGGCGAACTCGGCGCGGGCCACAAC
>JBOHMF010000381.1:0-4625 GCA_050730055.1 Allostellaceae bacterium | reverse complement strand
CGCCCGTGGCGCCGCAGCACGGAGCAGAGCGCCGTGAGACCCTGATTGAGGCCAAAGAGGGCTTCCGGCGTTGTGAGATCGGCGGCGCAGAGACCCTCGGGTCCGGCGGCGAGGCTGAGATCGATGGTGATGCCAAGGCCGCAGCGCGCCCCTTCCGGCCAGCGGATCGCGTCGTCCTCGAGGCTCTTCTCGTCCGAGATCGTATAGCGTTCCTTCCAGGGCATGACATTTCCCCTCAGGCGGCCGCAGGGCGCGGCGGAAAGGTGTCGAGACAATGCCTCGCCACCTCCGCGCAGGTCGGAAACCAGACGCCGGGCAGGCTCTTCATCCGCGCGATCAGCCGGTCGAGCATCGCCACCCGCAAGGCCCGGCCGGAGACAAACGGGTGCATGCAGATGTTGAGATAACCGCCTTCGCGATACTGCTGGCGGAACGCCGCCCACCAGATGTCAAACACGCGCTCCGGATCGGTGATGCGCTGCGCCTGGTTGTCGCTGCCGAGCCAGTTCGCGCTGAAAAACATCGCATCGTCGATGACGTAGTGCATCGGCAGGTTGACAAGGCCGTTGCCGCCGCTCTCGTCGAATTCATAATGCGGCCGCTGGTCGGCCGAGCCCTCGGAGCGGTAGATATAGCCGTATTGGCGCAACAGCGCCGCGCTGTGGCTGCTGCGGGTGCCGAGCGGGCGGCGCCCGCTGATCTGTTCGAGCGCCGCGACGGTCCGGGCGAGGTGATCCTCCTCGACCGCCGCCTCCCTGGGGACGCGGTGCTCCCACATGTGGTCGGCAATCTCGTGTCCGCTTTTGACGGCGGCGCGCAGCGCCCGCGGGTAGAGTTCGCAGATCCGTCCCGGGGTGAAGATCGTCGCCTTGACGCCATGCGCGTCAAACAGTTCGATCAGGCGCCAGATCCCGACGCGGCCGCCAAACTCGCCTTTTGCCAGTTGCATCGGCGGCTCGTCCATAAGCCGGCGCAGCAGCATCGCGTCAAAATCGCAGGTGAAATTGACCGCGATCCGGATGCCGGCAGGATAGGAGAAATCGGGGATGAACTGGTGACGGGCGGCATAAGCGTGCGCCGCTGCACCCAGCTCGGCGAGGTCTTGATCGAGCCCGTTTGGCATGGTGGAGGCTCCCGGCGAGGGGTGACGGCGAGCATATTATGCGAGGGTTCGGGTCGCGCCAAACCCGCTGTCGCGGATAAAGGCGGGCGGCCATTCCGGTGGCTGCCGCCGCAACCGGGCCGCCTGTCCTTTGAGGGCGCGCGCGGGGCGTGCTAGAGTGATCCCGTCGGCGGTGCGGGCGCCCTCGGCCAAACCCCTGGGCGCGGGATGGGGAGGACAGGGTCCATGAACGGCCCACTGATCGGCGCTGCGATCCGGCGCAAGGAGGATTTCCGTTTTCTGACCGGGGCGGGCCACTACACCGACGACATCAATCGTCCGGGTCAGCTCCATGCCTATCTCCTGCGCAGTCCGCACGCGCATGCCGGGGTCGGTCCGATCGACACCGCCGCCGCCCGCGCCGCGCCCGGCGTCCATGCGGTCTTTACCGGCGCCGACATGGAGACCGGCGGTCTGCCCTGCGGCTGGCTGGTCACCTCCAGGGACGGCGCGCCGATGGTCGAACCGCTGCATCCGGTGCTCGCCCGCGGCAAGGTGCGCCACATCGGCGATCCGGTCGCGCTGGTCATTGCCGAGACGCTCGAACAGGCCAAGGATGCCGCCGAACGCATCGCCATCTCCTACGATCCGCTGCCGGCGGTCGTCGCCGCCGACGAGGCGCTGGAGCCCGGCCGGCCGCAGCTTTTCGCCGAGGCGCCCAATAACCTCTGCTTTGACTGGCACCTCGGCGACACGGCTGCGGTCGATGCCGCCTTTGCCCGCGCTCATCATGTGACGCGCCTCGACATCGTCAACAACCGGCTGGTCTCCAACCCGATGGAGCCGCGCGCCGCGATCGGCGAATACGATCGCGCGACGGGCGACTATACGCTCACCACGACGAGTCAGGACCCGCATGTGATCCGGCTTCTGCTCGCCAGTGCGGTGCTCGCGGTTCCCGAGCACAAATTGCGCGTGGTGGCGCCCGATGTCGGCGGCGGTTTTGGCACAAAGGGGTCGCTTTATGCCGAGCAGGCGCTTGTCGTCTGGGCGGCCGGGCGGCTCGGCCGACCGGTCAAGTGGGCGGCCGAGCGCACCGAGGGCTTTCTGTCCGACAACCAGGCGCGCGACCACCGGACGCACGCCGAGTTGGCGCTCGACAAGGATGGCAAATTCCTCGGGCTGCGGGTCGCGACGCTGGCCAATCTCGGTGCCTATCTGTCGAGCTTTGCGCCGGCGATCCCGACCTGGTGCTATGGCCCGCTGCTCGCCGGGACCTATACGACTCCCGCCATCTCGGTCGCGGTCAAGGGAGTCTTTACCAATACCGTGCCGGTCGATGCCTATCGCGGCGCCGGGCGGCCCGAAGCCTCTTATGTCATCGAGCACCTTGTCGATCGGGCGGCGCGCGAGATGAGCATCGATCCGGCCGAGTTGCGCCGGCGCAATTTCATTCCCCGCGACGCCTATCCCTATCAGACGCCGGTGGCGCTGACCTATGACAGCGGCGACTATTTTACCACGCTCGAAATGGCTTTGCAGGCCGCCGGTTATGCCGGCTTTGAAGAGCGCCGCCGGGAGGCGGCCCGGCGCGGCAAACTGCGCGGGATCGGCCTTTCGACCTATATCGAGGCGTGCGCGATGGCGCCCTCGGTCATGGCCGGCCAGCTTGGCGCGCGCGCCGGGTTTTACGAGGCGGCGGCGGTGCGCGTGCACCCGACCGGCAGCGTCACCGTCCTGACCGGCTCGCACAGCCACGGCCAGGGCCACGAGACGGTTTTTGCCCAGGTGGTCGCGGACAGGCTCGGTCTGCCGATCGAGATGGTCGATATCGTCCACGGCGACACCGCCAAGATCCCGTTTGGCATGGGTACCTACGCCTCGCGCTCGCTGGCGGTCGGAGGCTCGGCCGTGGTCAAGGCGCTCGACAAGATCGTCGCCAAGGGTAAAAAGATCGCCGCCCATCTCCTCGAAGCGGCAGAAGCCGACATCGCCTTTGAGGACGGTCAGTTCCGCGTCGCCGGCACCGACCGGGCGGTGCCGTTTGCGCAGATCGCCCTCTCTGCCTACGTGCCGCACAATTATCCGATCGACACGGTCGAACCCGGTCTCGACGAGACCGCGTTTTACGACCCGGCCAATTTCACCTACCCCGCCGGCGCGCACGTCGCCGAGGTCGAGATCGACCGCGAGACCGGCGCGGTCGTGCTCTTGAACTTTACCGCGGCGGACGATTTCGGGCGCATCATCAATCCCCTGATCGTCGAGGGGCAGGTTCACGGCGCGCTGGCCCAGGGCATCGGCCAGGCGCTCTACGAGAATACCGAATACGATCCCGAAAGCGGGCAATTGCGCACCGGCTCGCTGATGGATTATTGCCTGCCGCGCGCCGACACCATGATCGCGTTCAACCTCGCCACCCACGCTACGCTGTGCCCGCACAACCCGCTCGGCGTCAAGGGTTGCGGCGAAGCGGGCACGATCGGCGCGCCGGCGGCGATCATGAACGCCGTCATCAATGCGCTGGCGCCGCTCGGCGTCACCGATCTCGCCATGCCGGCGACACCGGAACGAGTGTGGCGCGCCATCGCCGGGCGCGCCGGGGCAGCCTTGCCGTAAGGCCGGTGCAGACAGAACCGGGGTGGAGAGGAGAGCGCCATGGCAGAGCCAAAAGAGGTCCGGTACTTGAAGCGCGAGCGGACGCAGGCGCGCGGCTATTCGCAGGCGGTGATCACCGAGGGCGGACGCGTCGTCTGGCTGGCCGGGCAGACGGCGTCCGAGGACGCCGCCGGCCGCTCGCTCGCGCATGATTTTGACGGCCAGGTGCGCGAGGTGTTCGCCCGTCTCGGCCAGACGCTCATCGAAGCGGGGGGCAGGCTCGGCGATATGGTGACGATGACGGTATTCATCACCGATGCGCGCTGGGGCGACCGCTTCACGGCATTGCGCGTTGAGATTTTTGGCGACAATTTTCCGGCGAGCGCGCTGATCACCGTCGCCGGACTCGCCCGCCCGGAACTTCTGGTTGAGGTGCAGGGGATCGCCGTCATCGGCTGACCCCCGGCAATGTGAGGGAGAGAACCATGCCTGAGACACTCGATCAAAGACCGCCGGTCGCCGTCGGCCATGTCCGCCTCGGTGTCACCGATGTCGGCGCCGCAGCGCGCTGGTTTGAGGCCGTCGGCCTGCGCCCGATCGTGACGCGGGACGAATTGGCGGTGCTCGAATTGCGCGGCGGCACCCATGTCGTCGTCCGGGCGACCGAAGCGCCGCCCGCGCCGGGAGCCGGAGCGCCCTTTGACCTGATGGTCGATGACATCGACGCCGCGCATCGCGACTATGCCGGGAAGGGGTTGTCGCCGTCGCCGATCCGGCGCGGGCGCATCCACGATTCGTTTGATCTCGCCGGACCCGCTGGGTGGGCGTTCACGGTCAACTCCTCGCACGCCAGCGGCCAGCCGATCTGACCACCGGCCCGCTCGCCTCCGGCGCCCGACCGGCGCGCTCGGGGTCGTTCCGAGCG
>JBOHMF010000380.1:0-4626 GCA_050730055.1 Allostellaceae bacterium | reverse complement strand
ATGCTGTTGCACCGCGCCGCTGACGCGGCGCTCTCGGGCTGGCCGGCGCTGGCGGCGATCCCGCCCGCCCTCGCCGGGATCGTGGCGGGCTATGTCGAGGCGGCACGGCGGTTCACCCCGCAAGGCGCCGGATATCTCGAAAACCACCGCGGACACCTGATGTTTGTCAAGCCGGTCGAGCGGCCCTTTATCACCGCCGAACTGATCCGGGAGACCACCTTCACCGCAACCGAGCCGGAATTGCGGGAGCGGGTCGCCGCGCTCTTCGCCGCCGGCTATAGCGAGATCGCCTTTCAGATCGTGCCCGGTCAGGAGCACGCGATCGAGGATTGGGGCCGTCTGTGCCGCGCCTTTGCGTGAGGCTGCCCGGCCGGCCGATTCCCCGCTAGGCGAACGGATTGTATCCCGGCTTCTTGTATATCTTCCCGGGAGCGTTCATGATGTCCGGCTTGTAGACCTTGTCGGCCCAATCGTCCGATTTGACTTCTTCAATGGCCACTGAGATCGCTTCATCTCCGACTTTTGCAATATTCATTATATCTTTGGCTATTGCTTCAGCAAGCTGAGCCTTCTGTTGTTCCGACCTGCCGGGATACATTTTTACG
Organism: Allostellaceae bacterium; assembly: GCA_050730055.1. Taxonomy (GTDB): domain Bacteria; phylum Pseudomonadota; class Alphaproteobacteria; order ATCC43930; family CGMCC-115725; genus AP-15. The sequence continues at coordinate 4,021 of JBOHMF010000380.1, read as the reverse complement.
ATGATATGGGGCATGGTTCTCTCCGTCGGTTTGTCGTTACTGGTGATATTGCGCGTCGCTGACCTGTTCCATCCACTCGACGACCTTGCCGTCGTGCTTCTCCTGGATGGCGATGTGCGTCATCGCGGTGGTCGGCGCGGCGCCATGCCAATGCTTTTCGCCGGGTGCGATCCACACCACATCGCCCGGCCGGATTTCCTCGATCGCTCCGCCCGCGCGCTGCACCCGCCCGCAGCCGGCGGTGACGATCAAGGTCTGGCCCAGCGGGTGGGCATGCCACGCGGTGCGGGCGCCCGGCTCAAAGGTGACGCTGCCGCCGCTGACGCGCGCCGGATCGGGCACCTGAAACAGCGGGTCCACCCGGACCGTGCCGGTGAAGGTGTCCGCCGATCCCTTGCCCGAGGGTTGCGAGCCGCTTCGCTTGATTTCCATTGCCGCCCTCCTTTTGCCGGCGGAGCCGCCGCGCTGTGGCCGGTCGTCCGGCGATGATTCGAGGAAAGTGGCGGAGGGGACAGGATTCGAACCTGCGATGCGAGGATCACCCGCATAACGGTTTAGCAAACCGCCGCCTTCAGCCACTCGGCCACCCCTCCACCGATGAGTGGGGTCGACACGGCGCATGCACGGCCGTTCTATAGAGCGGCACGATCCGAGTCAATTCGCCGGCCGGAGAACGGGGATGAGCGAGGCTTTTGACCGCCTCATGGCCGAGATCCGCGGCTGCACCGTCTGCACCCCCCACCTGCCGCGGGGGCCTCGCCCGCTGGTGCGCGCCCAGCCCTCGGCGCGTTTGCTGATCATCAGCCAGGCGCCGGGGCTGAAGGCGCACGAGAGCGGCCTGTCCTTTGACGACGACAGCGGCGAGCGGCTGCGCGCGTGGCTCGCCCTCGATCGCGCCACCTTTTACGATGAGGCGCGGGTGGCGATCGCGCCGATCGGCTTCTGTTATCCGGGGCGCGCCTGCAATGGCGGCGATCGGCCGCCGCGGCGCGAATGCGCGCCGCTCTGGCAGGCCCGGCTGCGCCGCGAGCTGCCGGCGGTCGCGCTCACCCTGCTCGTCGGCAGCTACGCGATCCGGTACGCCCTGCCGCAGACGCGGGCGCAGCCGATGGGCGAGGTGATCGCGCGTTGGCGCGCGTTTCTGCCCGATTTCTTTCCGTTGCCGCACCCGAGCTGGCGGGTGACCCTGTGGCTGCGCCGCAACCCCTGGTTTGCCGCCGAAGCCCTGCCCGAACTGCGCGCCCGCCTCGCCCGTACCCTCAACGGGACCTCTCGATCCGCGCCATGTCCTCGTCGCTGAAGCCGAAATGATGGCCGACCTCGTGGATCAGGACGTGGCGCACGACAGCGGCGAGCGTCTCGCCGGTGGCGCGGCAATAGGCGAGGATCGGCTGGCGGTAGAGAAAGATCATGTCGAGGTGCGGAGCGGGATCGTCGACGCTCTTGTTGGGCAGGGCCACCCCGCTATAGAGACCCAGGAGGTCATAGGGGCTGTCGAGCCGCATCATCCTGTGCGTCCGCGCGTCCGGAAAGTCCTCGATGCGCAGGACGACCGAGCGCAGGTGGCGCTTGAACCGCTCCGGCAGGCGGTCAAACGCGCGCCGCGCCAGCACCTCGACCTCGGTGAGCGAATTTTCGGCCGCGCCGTCGTGCCGCTTGACCGCAGCCTCGGCCCGGCTCATCTCCTCGCTATCACCAGCACGGGAGGGTGACATGGTCGAGAAACTGGTTGGGGCGGCGCGGCAGACCGCGCTCGCCGAACTGCACGGCTGGACCGAGGTCGAGGACCGCGACGCGATCCGCAAGAGCTATCATTTCCGCAACTTCTCCGAAGCCTGGGGCTTTCTCACCCGCATCGCGCTCAGCGCCGAGAAGATGGATCACCACCCCGAGATCTTCAACGTCTACAACCGCGTCGAGATCATCCTGGCAACGCACGATGTCGAGGGGCTGAGCGAGCGCGACATCCGCCTTGCCCAGGCGATCGACGCGCTGGTGCCGGAACGCGACCGCCGCCCGCCCCTGCCTTGAGGTCCGACCCCTCAGGGGATCGGAACGGTGTAAACCAGCGTCACCGATTCCTCGCCCGGGTTGCGCCGGGTCAACCCGGCGTTTGAAATGTGATGGACGGCGACGCCGAGCCGGGAGAAATCGGAAAACCGGTAATCGATCTCGGCGCCGCTGCGGAACTCCCACCACGAGCCGAGGTCGGTGCCGCCGCCGCGCGCAAAATAGCCGGCGGCGACATTCGGGGTCAGCACCCAGTGCGAGCCGAAATTGATGTCAAAGCCAAAACCGAAATAGCCGTAGAAGGCCCCGTCGCTGGTGCCCGAGAGACCGACAAAGGGGGCGAGAAACCACAACCGGTCGCCAAAGCGATATTCTCCACCGAGGAGGGCCGCGGTGCGGCTTGTCGCCTGGCTCGTATCCGGCAGCACGTCAAAGGCACCGCCGATGAGGGCGATGCGCGGCGGATCGCCGGGTGAGCCCAGGCTCATTTGCGCGACCGCCGGCGCCGCGACCAGGAGAGTGAGCGCGAACAAGCCTCCCCTTGCCGCCGCTTGCACCCGCCTCACGCTCACCTCCCCGTCTGACTCTCCGCATCTTAAGGTAGCGTGGCTCCGAGACAAGCAAAACTCCGCGTCACAACCGCTTCATCCGTTCGGTCGCCAGCACCAACTGCTCGCGCAACCCGTGTTCCATCGCCGAATGTCCGGCATCGGGAACGATGATGAATTCCGCCTCGGGCCAGGCGCGCGCCAGTTCGTCGGCGCTGCGGACCGGACAGATCATGTCGTAGCGGCCCTGCACAATGATCGCCGGCAGATGGCGGATGCGTGCCGAGCGGACGACCAGATCGCGCGCCCCGGCAAAGAGGCAATGCATGAAATAATGGGCCTCGATGCGGGCCAGCCCGAGCGCGAGGCGATCCTCGGCAAAGGCGGCGACCGTCTCGGGGTTGGGCAGGAGGGTCGAGCAGGTCCCCTCATAGCTGCTCCAGGCGCGCGCCGCCGGCATGTGAACGGCCGGGTCGGGATCGATGAGGCGGCGGTAATAGGCCGCCAGAATGTCGCCGCGCTCCGGCTCCGGCAGAAATCCGGCAAAGCTGCGCCAGGCTTCGGGAAAGACGATCTTGAGACCGTGCAGAAACCAGTCGATCTCCTCGCGCCGGCACAGAAAGACGCCGCGCAGCACAAGGCCCCGGCAGTGCTGCGGGTGCGTTTCCGCGTAATGGAGCGCCAGGGTCGAGCCCCACGATCCGCCAAAGATCAGCCATTTGTCGATATCGAGCGTCTGGCGCAGGCGTTCGAGATCGGCCACCAGATGGTCGGGGGAGTTGTCGGCGATCTCGCCGAGCGGGGTCGAGCGGCCGGCGCCGCGCTGGTCGCAGATGACGATGCGCCAGGTATCGGGGTCGAAAAAGCGGCGATGCACCGGGGTCGCGCCGGCGCCGGGTCCGCCGTGCAGAAACAGCGCCGGGACGCCGCGCGGATTGCCCGACTGCTCCCAGTACATCGTGTGGCGCGCATCGAGACGCAGCATCCCGGTGCGATACGGCTCGATCGGCGGATAGAGGTCGCGGTGGCTGATCATCGCGCGCCAGTCTAAGGGCTGACGCGCCCGGAGGGTAGCGGTCAAGGAGATCGCCCTCCCGCTCGGGGGCGGCGGATCACGCGAAGAAAGAGGCGGCCAGCCGCGCGAACGCCCTCTCATGGCGGGACGGCCGCCAGCGCTGGGTCGCGCGCCGCAACATCGATCTCGCGGGCCAGCTTTTTCGCCATGGCCTTGGCAAAGGAGCCAAAGTTCTTGACCACGACAAGAAACGCACCAGACCCGCCAATCACATTGCGGCGATAATAGAGCGGCAATCCGCCCGGCGGGTGGGTGTGCGGATAATATCCCAGATCCACCTTGTTGTTGATGATCGCCAACCCGTTGATGGTGATGCCGCGCCGGACGGCGTCGTCGCGGGCCTCGGTGACCGGGCGCCCGGCATTGCTGGTGCCGTCGCCCGAGATGT
>JBOHMF010000379.1:0-4634 GCA_050730055.1 Allostellaceae bacterium | reverse complement strand
GGGGAAAGACAAGGCGGCAGAAGCGAATCTGCGCAAACAGCTTCAAATCGAGATCGGCCTGCCAGACCTCGTCGGTCAATTCCTCGGACGGCCCATGGGTTGATTGCCCGGCATTGCTGACATAGATGTCGATCTTGCCAAATTCCGACATGATCTGATCATAGGCGCGGCGGATGGCATCGGCCTTGGCCACATCGCAACTGATCGCCGCGATCTTGCCTCCCGCGGCACCGGCCTCGATTTTCTTCTTCGCTTCGGCGAGCGTGGCGGGATCGCGCGCCAGGATCGCGACATTGGCGCCCGATTTTGCGTATTCCTCGGCGATCGCCAGACCCAGCCCCTTGCTGCCGCCGGTGATGACGGCGCTCTTGCCGTCCAGTCGAATGTCCATCTCGGGGTTCCTCCTTCAGGGATGAAACAGGGTCACGCGGCGGTCAGCCGGTCGATCTCCGCCATGTCCTCTTGTGACAGCGCCCATGAGACCGCTCGCACATTCTCCTCGACCTGCGCGGCGCGGGTCGCGCCGGCGATGATGCTGGCCACTGCCGGGCGTTGCGCCAGCCAACTCACCGCGAGTTCGAGCAGGGTATGCCCGCGCGCGGCGGCGAAATCTTCCAGGCGTTCGACGGTATCCCAGTTCCGCTCGGTCAGATAGCGCTCGCCGAGGCGCGGGGTAGTGACAAGACGCGCGCCCGCTGGCCCCGCACGGTCGCGCCGGTACTTGCCGGTCAAGAGACCGCTCGCCAGCGGCGCAAACGGGATCAGCCCCAGCCCATAAGCCTCGATCATCGGCAGCATGTCGGCGTCGAGCCGGCGCGCCAGGAGGCTGTATTCCTCCTGGCACGAGATGAAATGCTCAAGCCCGAGATGCCTTGCGGTCCATTGCGCTTCGACGATCTGCCACGCTGCAAGCGTCGAAGAGCCGATGTAGCGGACCTTGCCGCAGCGGACGAGATCGTCGAGGGCGCGCAGCGTCTCCTCGATCGGGGTCAACAGGTCCGGCTGGTGCAACTGGTAGAGATCGATCCAGTCGGTGTTGAGCCGATTCAGGCTGGCCTCGACGGCGGCGATGATATAGCCGCGCGAGGCGCCCTGAATCCGGCCCGCGGCGTCCATCGGGCGGGCGAACTTGGTCGCCAGCACGATGTCCTTGCGCCGCGCCCCCAGGAGGCGCCCGAGGATCTCCTCCGAACTGCCGCGCGGGTCGCCATAGGTGTCGGCCTCGTCAAAAAAGGTGATGCCGAGATCGAGCGCCTTGTGGACGACCTCGCGCGCCGCGGCAAAATCGGTGCGCCCGCCAAAATTGTTGCACCCCAATCCGACAAGCGAGACGCGCAGACCCGATGTTCCCAGGTTTCTCTGCTCCACCGATCCCTCTCTCGCCCGGCCCGGAGTTCCGCCGCCGCTGCGGCAGTATAGGCACGCGGGCGGGACCGGGGCAATTTGCCCGGCCGGCGGCACTACAGGGGAGGGAGCTCGGCCGGATGCAGCGCAAACCCGGCCGGGCGTCCGGCACGGCGCGCGGCCTCGGCGGACGGCAGGGACACGTCCCACAGGTTGGCGTCAAAGCGCCAGCCGTTGACATTGTCGGCCTCGCGCGAGACGACGTAGAGGAGGGGCGGCACCATCTCTTCCGGCTCGACAAGGCGCGGGGCGCGGCCCTCGCGGCTCATCTGCCGCATCTCCGCGGCCATGCCGGGGGTGTTGGCGCCGGCGCCGGGGTTGACGATGTTGATGGTGAGGCCGGTGCCGCTGACCTCCTTCGCCCACACCTCGCTCGCCATTTCGAGGGCCGCCTTGGTCGCGCCATAGGGGTGCGTGCCGGCGCGGTTCATCGTGTCGAGCTTTGTCGTCACATTGACGATGCGGCCCCAACCCTGCGCGACCATCAGGGGCGCCACCCGCCGGGCCAGGCGGTCGGCAACCAGGACATTGACGGCAAAAACGTTTTCGACCATCGCGTCGCCGACCTCCCAGAATTTCTGGATTGAGGGCCGGCGGAAGCGCGCCCGGTCGATCGTGGTGAAGAGCAGACCGGCGCAGTTGACCAGGATGTCGAGACCGCCAAAGCGCTCGCGCGCCAGTCCGAGGATGCGGTCGCATTCCCCCGCCGCGCGCAGATCGGCGACGACCGGCAGCACGGTGTCGGCCAAAGCGGTGCCGGCGATCGCGCTTGCCAGTGCCTCGGCGTCGGCGCCGATATGCCCGGCCGCGACAACGGCGTGCCCCGCATGAGCCAGTCCCAGCGCCATCGCCCGGCCGAGGCCGCTGGTGCCGCCGGTGACGACCGCAACCCGCTGTTCCATCGCTTTCCCCCTTCCGTCCACGCGCAGGCACAAAGAGAGTATTTCAGAGAAGAGGAGTATTTCAAAAGCTGATTTGGAACCGCCTTCTTCGGGTTGCGGATGATCACGATTGATGAAACCCGGATCGGACACATATTCCGCGATGCCGAAGGCCACTTTGCCGAGGACACCGCGTTGAACCGACAGGCTCTTCTCGATACGGCCAATCGGCCGGGAAACCTCGTCGGAGCGGACCGCTTCGGGAATGCGTGGTTCGCTGAAACCCGCGCCGACGGGTCCCAGATTTGGGCACAGGTCCGAGGTGGCAAGATCACCAATGGCGGGATCAATCCGAGACCTCGGAACTTTGATTTGTAAGGCAGGTCGGTTATGAAAAAGCAGGCCCTCACCCCGGAACAGGCGTTTGATGCGATGGCGATCTACCTCCAGCGCTATCGCGATCGCACCAGCGGCAAGAGCGACCTCGCTGCCTTGCTCGGAGACATTCAGATAAACGCGAGCGACGGGCGGCCCTTTGATCCGGCCGCCTGGGGCGATTGGCTTGCCGCGATCGCAGAGACGCGCGCACGATCGCGCGCGTAGGCTTCCGCTCATGCTGGCAAATCGCGCGATCAGCGGGCGTCCCCCTTGGCCCTCTGGGGATTAAACCTGCGCGAGGGAGAGCGGACTCGGCTCAAAGGCCGGCATGATCTCTTCGGCAAAGGTGCGCAAACCGGCGACAGAGGCGCCCGGCGCGGCGAACAGGACATTCTCGACCCCGCCCGCTTCGAGCCGCTTCAGCCGTTCTATGATCTCCTCGGGCGTGCCGAGGAGCGGCGCATCGTCGAGCTCAAAGGGCGCATCGTCCTTGATGTTGTGGTAGCGCTCGGCGCCCGGCCCGCGCGCCAGATCGCCGATGTTTTTGAGGACCGCGCGGCGCACCTGGATCGCGCGCTTTCTCTCTTCCTCATTGTGGGTGATCTGCAAGCCGCGGGTGACGCCGACACTCATCGGGTCCCACTTGCGGCCGGCCCGCTCGCACGCGTCGCGAAAGGTCCGCACGCGCTCGATGATCACATCGGTCGGGGCGATCTGGTCGAGGAGCAGGTTGTAGCCCTCGCGCGCGGCGCGCTGGATCGAGGCGGCGCTGCCCGCGCCGAGCCAGAACGGCGGGTGCGGGCGCTGCACTGGGCTGGGTTCGACGACGATGTTGTCAAAGTGCCAGTTCCGGCCGTGATGCGAGAAGCGGCCGGGCGCGGTCCACGCCTTGCAGATCACCTCCATCGCCTCGGCAAAACGTTCGTCGGCTTCCTCCTGCGGGACGCAGAAACCGGAGAACTCGTAGGCGCGGTAGCCCTTGCCGACGCCAAAATCGAGCCTGCCGTTTGACAGGAGATCGAGCGTCGCGGCCTGCTCGGCAATGAGGACGGGGTTGTGCCAGGGCAGAACGACGACGGCGGTGCCAAGACGGATGCGCTCGGTGCGCGCGGCGAGATAGGCGAGGAGGCTCATCGACGCCGACACCTGGCCAAACCCGGTGAAATGATGCTCGACCAGAAAGACGCTGGAAAAGCCGAGCCGTTCGGCCTCGACAACATAGCCGACAAAATCGTGATAGGCGGAGCTGTCGCCGGCCGGGCCGCCGCGCGCCCGCGCGCCGCCAAAAAGTCCGAATTTCATTCCCCGCCCCGCTCCTGATCCCGCCGCTATCTCCCGGCAATATAGGCAGGATCGGCGTCGCGGTCGAGGCGGGCTGTGCGTCAGGCGCGCGCGGCCGAGAGGATCGCCACCGGGTAGGCGTAGGAGAGCACGCCGCCCTCGCGGCTGACCGGAACGCCAAGGCGGTCGTCGGTGAGCGCGGCGGTGAACAGCGCGCGGATCTTCTCCTCGTCGCCCGGGTTCGGAAACGAGCGGGCCAGGAGATGATCCACCGTGTCGCGCAACTCATAGAACCGTTTCTCGGGCCGCGGCAGACCGGCCGCGCGGTAGAACCCTTCGAGTTCGGCCAGTGTCAGCGAGCGCGCGTGCGAGGGGTCGCGCAGTTTTTCCAGACGGTTGAACGCGGCCGCCTTTGCCGGATCGGCGGAGGCGCAGGTGTCGGCAACGACGATCCGCCCGCCCGGCCGGCAGACCCGCACCATCTCGCCGAAGACCGCGCGCGGATCAAGAAAATGGTGCATCGCAAAGCGGGTCACGACGATTGTGAAGGTGCCGTCGGGGAAGGGCAGGGCATTGACGTCGCCCTCCCGCCAGGTGACGTTGGCAAGGCTCTTTTCGGCCGCGAGCGCGCGGGCGCGCTCCAGCATCGCCGGGGTCAGATCGATCCCGGTCGCGTGCCGCACATGCGGG
>JBOHMF010000378.1:0-4651 GCA_050730055.1 Allostellaceae bacterium | reverse complement strand
CAGCCGGCCGGGGGCATGCACCCCGGCCGGCCACCTCCATGAATATAGGCTTTACGCGACGGTCGGTCCAGCCGCGGCGCTTCCCAAAGGGCTTTTCCGGCGGCATTGTGCGCGGGACATAGAGAACAAGAGGGCGGTGACATGGATTTCCGTCTGACAGATCACGCCGAGGGTGCGGTGCCGATCGTGCTGCTCGCCAAGGGGCAACTGGCCCGCTGGCTCGCCGAGGCGCGCGAAGAGGAGCGCAACTGGCTCGCCGCCACGGGCTTTGCCGCCGAGGCCGGCGCCCACGCGCTGGTGCCCGGCGCCGAGGGGCGGCTCGGCCGGGTTGTGGTCGGACTGGGCGGCAAGAACAAGCGCGGGAAAGAACCCGGCGCGGCGATCTGGGCGCTTGCCGCTCTGCCCGAGGCTCTGCCGGACGGGACTTACCGGCTCGAAACGGCTCCGGCCGGTCTCGACCCGACCCGGCTCGCCCTGGGCTGGGCGCTGGCGACCTATTCATTCGCGCGCTATCACGCGAAAAAGCCCAAAAACGCGGCGTTGGTGTGGCCCGCGGGGGCTGATCGCGGGCGCGTCTCTGCCCTTGCGCGGGCGGTGTTTCTGGCGCGCGATCTGGCCAACACGCCGGCCGGCGACATGGGACCGGCCGAACTCGCCGAGCGGGCGGTTGCGGTTGCCCAGGAGGCCGGCGCCGCGTGCCGCACGATCGTCGGCGACGCGCTCATCGCCGAAAACTATCCGACGATCCACACCGTCGGCCGCGCCAGCGCGAGCGCGCCGCGGCTTGTCGATATCCGCTGGGGCGATCCGGCGGCGCCCAAGGTCACGCTGGTCGGCAAGGGGGTGTGTTTTGACACCGGCGGTCTCGACCTCAAGACCGCCTCGGGCATGCGGCTGATGAAAAAGGATATGTCCGGGGCGGCGATCATGCTCGGCCTGGGGCAGGCGATCATGGAGACAAGGCTCCCGGTACGCCTGCGCGTGCTGCTGCCGATGGTCGAGAACGCGGTCTCGGGGAACGCGATGCGGCCGCTCGACATCGTGCGCACGCGCAAGGGACTGACGGTCGAGATCGGTAACACCGACGCGGAAGGCCGCCTCATCCTGTGCGACGCATTGGCCGAAGCCTGCATCGAGAAACCGGCGCTCCTCGTCGATGCCGCGACCTTGACCGGCGCCGCGCGGGTCGCGGTCGGACCGGAACTCGGCGCTCTTTTCTGCAACGATGACGGTCTTGCTCAGGCGCTGATCGAGGCCGGCGCGGCCGAGGACGATCCGTTGTGGCGGATGCCGCTGTGGCGCCCCTACCGCAAGATGATTGACAGCAAGGTCGCCGATCTCAACAATGTCGCCGAATCCCCGCATGCCGGCGCCATTGTCGCCGCGCTCTACTTGCAGGAGTTTGTCGAACCCGACATTCCCTGGGCGCATCTCGACGTGATGGCGTGGAACCAGCAGAGCCGGCCCGGCCGCCCCGAAGGCGCCGAGGCGCAGGGGCTGCGGGCACTCTACTCCCATATCGCGCGCCGGTTTGGGTGATCGGCTATGAGGCGAGACGCTGGACCGCGGCAAAATCGACGGCGTGGAGGTACTGCCGCAAGGCGGCGTCATCCACGGCGGCGTTGCCTTGGACCTTGACCAGCACGGCATGGCCGACCAGCGTCTGGTAGGAATTCTCGCTCTTTGAGTGAAGCGTGCGGTGGCCGTCGATGACGGCGAGTTCGGCGCCGCCAATCATCGCGCCGAGACCGCTCGACAGAAAATTCGCCATGACCTGCACCATCGGCGAATGGGCGACGATCGACACGGTGACGATGGCCCCGTCTTTCTGGTATTTCCGGCTGACCGTGACGACGCCGCCAAAGAGCGCCGGCGCGACCGCGTTGCCCTCCGCCTGCGTTGCCGTCCAGCCGGGCAGCGCTGCCGGCAGGACCGCCTTCCACTGCGTCGCCTCCTGCTGCCGGATCAGGGTCGCCGCGGCGTCGAGCGCGCCGGCCGCGCCGCGCAGATCCTTTTTGCCGTAGGCCGCAAGCGCCTGGTTGATCTGATCGGTGACCGGGTCGGCATGGGCTGCTGCGCCGGCGACGGCAAGGATGCAGAGCGCCGCCGTGGCAAAACCGTATCGCGCTCTCATGTGCGGCTCCTTCCTCGCTTTGCCACCAGCCACCATAGCCGCGATCGCATGGACGGGCGAGCGCGGAAACGCTACAAATCCCGCGTCGCAAAGGCACGCGGAGGCGGCGGTGCGGATCAGCATTCTCGACGACTACCAGGGGGTCGCGCTGGAATTGGCGGACTGGGCGGCGCTCAAGACGCGCGCCGAGATCGTGGTCCTGCGCGAGCCTTTCGCCACTGAGGACGAGGCCGCGCGCGCGCTTGCCGGCTCGGAGATCGTCGTCGCGATGCGCGAGCGCACGCCCTTTCCCAGAAGCCTCGTCGAGCGCCTGCCCGCGCTGAAGCTCCTCATCACCACCGGGATGCGCAACGCTTCTTTTGATATGGCGGCGTTGCACGGCCGCGGCGTCACGGTGTGCGGCACCGCAGGCTCGGGGGCCGATACCGCCGAGCTTGCCTGGGGGCTGATCCTCGGCGCCGCCCGCCGCATCGCCGAGGACCATCGGTCGATGCGCGAGGGTCTATGGCAGACCCGCATCGGCCACCGCATCGGCGGCAAGAGGCTGGGCGTGCTCGGTCTCGGCAAGCTCGGGAGCGCCGTCGCGCGGGTCGGCCTCGCCTTTGACATGAACGTGATCGCCTGGAGCCAGAACCTGACCGCCGAACGCGCCGCTACCCAGGGGGTCGAGCGGGTCGAAAAGGACGATCTGTTCCGCCGCTCCGACGTGCTCTCGGTGCATCTTGTGCTGAGTGCGCGCACGCGCGGTCTCGTCGGCCGGCGCGAGATCGGGCTGATGAAAAAGGACGCGATCCTTGTCAACACCTCGCGCGGGCCGATTGTCGAGAGCGCGGCGGTGATCGAGGCGCTCAAAGCCGGCCGGCTCGGCTATGCCGCCCTTGATGTCTATGACCGCGAGCCGCTGCCAAAGGATGATCCGCTGCGGCAAGCCCCCAATGTGCTTTTGACCCCCCATATCGGCTATGTCACGGTCGAGAACTATCGCGGCTGGTATCCGCAGATCGTCGAGACCATCACCGCCTTTCTCGATGGCAAGCCGATCCGCGTCATCCAGTGAGATGACGCGCGAAGGATGCCGATGAGCGGGCATGACCTTGCCGTCCGTCCCTCGCGGGACGACGACCTCGCTGCGATCGCCGCGATCTACCGCCATCACGTACTCAACGGGGTCGCCTCGTTTGAGGAGGCGCCGCCGGAGCCGGACGAGATCGCGCGCCGCCGTCGCGATCTGCTCGACTGCGGTCTGCCTTATCTCGTCGCCGAGCGCGCGGGCCGGGTCGTCGGCTATTGCTATGCCGGATTGTACCGCACCCGCTCGGCCTATCGTTTCACCCTCGAAGATTCGATCTATATCGACGCGGCCGAACTGCGCCGCGGCATCGGCCGGGCGCTGCTCGGCGAATTGATCGCGCGCTGCGGCCGGCTCGGCTATCGCCAGATGATCGCGGTCATTGGCGGGCGCGACCAGTGGCCCTCGATCCGGCTGCACGAGGCGCTGGGCTTTGGTCCTGTCGGCCTGTTGCCGGCGGTCGGCTTCAAGTTTGGCGATTGGGTCGATATCGTGCTGATGCAACGCCCGCTCGGCCCCGGCGCGGCAATCCCGCCGGGCTGATCCGAAGCGGGAGAAAGGATGCGAGCATGGACAAACCCGCCGACCCCACTCCGATCACCGGCTATCACGCGCACCTCTACTATACGCCGCAGACCAGGCCGGTCGCCGAGCGGCTGCGCGCCGCCATCGGCGAGCGCTTCCCGGAGGCCCGCATCGGTTCCTGGCACGACGAACCGGTCGGCCCGCACACCGCGGCGATGTATCAGGTCGCCTTTGCGACCGCAGACTTTTCACGGATCGTGCCGTGGCTGATGCTGAACCGCGACGGTCTTGATGTCCTCGTCCATCCGATGACCGGCGACGGTCTCGCCGATCATACGAATCACGCGGCTTGGCTTGGCGTGCCGCTGCCGATCAAAGCCGAAGTGCTGCGGCGCACAGGCTGACGGCGGCGCGCCAGGGACCGCTACAGGCCACCAAATATCAACAGGAGAATCACGATCACCAGCAGCAGGCCAAAGCCGCCGGTCGGGTAGTAGCCCCACCCGCCGCTATAGGGCCACCGCGGCAGTGCGCCGATCAGCAGAAGGATCAGGATGATCAGAAGGATTGCGCCGAGCATGAACTCACATGCAAATTGCTGTTCCTATCGTGTGAGAACCTGCGCCGGTGCGATTTGGTTCCTATCCGACGGTCTGCTCCTCCCGCGGTTGACCGCGGCGACCCCGGATCGACGGGTGCGGATTACCAGCGCCGCACCGGGCCGACATCAACATGGACAAAGTCCGAGCGCGGGTAATAGCCGACGCCGCCAACGCGCAGGCTCAAGGCGGCGTTGCGCACCTGCGGCAGACTGCGGCTCTCGCACCGCAAATCGATCGCCATCCCCTTGATGTGATAGCTGTGCTTGGCGACGCCGCGGTCAAAGCTGGCGAGCCGCGCGTTGGTCGTCGGCGAGCGGTAGC
>JBOHMF010000377.1:0-4704 GCA_050730055.1 Allostellaceae bacterium | reverse complement strand
GGGTCTTGACGTGCGCGACCGCGCCGCGGTCGAGGCGGTGGTCGCCGCGACAGTGCACGAATTTGGCCGGCTCGATATCCTTTTTGAGTGCGCCGGCATCAGCCATCGCGGCAATTTTCTCGATCTCGACCCGGCGGTATGGGAGCGCATCCTCGCCGTCAACCTGACCGGGATGTTTCATCTCGGACAGGCGGCGGCGCGGCAGATGGTGCGCCAGGGCCAGGGCGGCAGCATCATCAACGTGACCTCGCAACTTGCCGAGGTGGTGCGGCCCGAACGCGCCGCCTACGTCTCCTCAAAAGGCGGCGGCCGCTCGCTGACCCAGGCGATGGCGGTCGATCTGGCGGTGCACGGCATCCGCGTCAACGCGATCCAGCCCGGCCCGACGCTGACCGGGCTGACCCGCGCCGCCTATACCGATCCGCAGGCGCGGCGCGCCACTGAGGCGCTGATCCCGCTGGGCCGCCTCGGCCAGCCCGACGATCTGATCGGCGCGGTGCTGTTTCTCGCCAGCGACGAGTCGCGCTGGGTGACCGGCAGCGCGGTGACGGTCGATGGCGGCTATCTCGCGATCTAAAACATCTCCGGGGTGATGACGTTCTGCGGCCGGTTGGTCAAGAGCGCGGCGCGCATCGTCTCGGCCGATTTGCGCCGCGTGTCGGCCTCCGATTCCGGGGTCAGCCAGGCCGCGTGCGGGGTGATCACCAGCCGGCCTTCGAGCCAGGGTTCGCGCGCGCGGTAGAGGCGCAAGAGTTCGGGTACCGGCTCGACCGGCGGCTCGACCGGCAGCACGTCGAGACCGGCGGCGGCAATATGGCCGCTCTTCAGGTGCGCGAGCAGCGCATCGGGATCGAGGATCGGTCCGCGCGCGTCGTTGACGACGACCGCGCCCGGCCGCAACAGCCCCAACTCGGCATGACCGAGCATCCCGCGCGTCTCCGGGGTCAGGGGGGTGTGGATCGACAGGGTATCGGTCTGCCGCAACAATTCTTCGAGGCTCTTCGCGCGGCCGATGCCAAGCGCCAGTTCAACCCCGTTTGGCAGATAAGGGTCAAAGAACACGACCCGGAAATTGAACGCCTTGGCGCGCAACGCGACGGCCGTGCCGATGCGCCCGAGGCCGATAATGCCAAAGGTCTGGATGCCGAGACGGCGGATCATCGGGTTGTGGATCGAGCGCCACGGCGCCGGCGGATCATGGCGCTGCAACTCGTGGTGCAGGAGGATGCCGCGGCGCAGGGTCAGCACCAGCGCCATCGCATGATCGGCAACCTCGGTGGTGCCGTAATCCGGCACGTTGCAGATGAGGACATTGCGCGCCGCGGCGGCGGCGCGGTCGAGCTTGTCGTAGCCGACCCCCATCCGCACGATCGCCTTCAAACGCGAAAAGCGCGCGAGATCGGCGGCCGAGACCGCCTGACGCAGGATCATCAGCCCGTCGGCCTCGGCGCAGGCGTCGTTGTCGAGTTCGGAAAGCGCTCGCGTCGAGCGCCGCATGAGGCGCACATCGGGGCCAAAGACCTCGCGCTCGACCGTTTCGTCGGCGATCTGGCGTTCCTCGGGATAAAGCACGGTGACGGGCATGGCAGGGTCTCCTGAAGGACGGGCGGAATGCGTTACAGGCGCACCAGCAGCCAGGCAAGGACGAAACCGAGCACGATCCCGGCGAGAGGGCCGATGATCCAGCCGCGCAGGATGCCGAGAATGACGCGGGTTTCGATCGTCTCGCGCCCGCGCGCCAAGCCGGTGCCCGCCATCGCCCCGATCAGCGCCTGGTTCATCGAAGTGAAATAGCCGAAAAACACCGCGGTCAGCACCACCAGCGCCTGCACCAACTGGGCCGCGGTCGCCATCGTCCTGTCCATCCGGACGACATCAAAGGCGACCCGCTCGAGGAGCGGCCGACCCCAGGTCAGAACCCCGACGGCAAGGCCGAGACCGCCGACGAGACCCGCGATGGTGGGGCCGGAAAACCCGGTCGCGAGAAACACCGCGGTCGCGTTTGACACGTCGTTGGCGCCCATCGTCAGCGAGGCGGCAGCGCCGACCACGACCAGCGCACGGCCGACCGCTCCCGCTCTGCCACTGCGGGCAAAGCCGGGGATGGCGTCAAACAACCGGGTGAACACATAGCCGAGGGCACAGGCGACGATTGGTGCCAGGACCCACAGGATGACGAGGTGCAGGATCGTGCTCCAGCGGATCGCGAGACCGAGCGCGGCGCCGGCGCCGATCAGGCAGAACACCAGGATCTGGATTGTCGAGGTCGGGATGCGACGCTGCGTGAACAGCGTCGTCAGCAGAAACGCCGCGGCGATGACCGCGATCGCCGGAACCGTGCCAAAATGATGCGCGACGAGGATGTTGTGCCCGATATTGGCGAGCACCCTGTGGCTGAGAAACGTGGCGCCTAAGAGGGTCAGAGGCGCCATAAGCCAAAGCGCTCCGCGCAGCCCGATGCTGCGCGTCGCATAGGGCATCCCCATGCAGGCGCCGGTGTAATGCGCGCCCATGCTCCAGGCAAAGGCGAGCGCGACAAGGACGAGAACGATGTCAAGGCCCATTGCGCTCTTTATGCAGAAGCCGGCGCCAGCGCGCCGGCGTCAAAAGCGTAGAGCCAGCGCAGGGCTTCGGGGGCGCGATCGGCCGCCCTTGCCCATTCGGCGTCGCGCGCCTGTTGCGTTGGGCCGTCGCGCATGTGAAACCGGGTTTTGTTGGCGCGCGACATCTCCTGGAGCCGGGTGACGCGCGGCCGGCGCAGTTGCTCGTACCGCGCGAGCGCTGCTGCCGGGTCCGCCGCGCCGGCAAGAAGGCAGGCGGTCAAGGTCGCGCCGTCCTCGATCGCCTGCGCTGCGCCCTGGCCCATGAACGGGTACATCGGGTGGCAGGCGTCGCCGAGCAGGGTCGCGTGCCCGACCGACCAGCGCGGCAGCGGGTCGCGGTCAAACAAGGCCCAGATAAAGCAGGTGTCGGCCGCGGCGATGATGCGGCGGATCTGCGGGTGCCAGCCCTCAAACGCGGCAAGGGCGCGCGCGATCGTGGCGCGGTCGGTCCAGTCCTCGCGGTTCCAGGTGTCGTGCTCGGTCCAACCGACAAAGTTCAAAAGCCGTCCGCGCGACACCGGGTAATGCACCAGATGCCCGCCGGGGCCGACCCAGGACTGGTTGCCGCGGCCGAGGTCGAGATCGGCGACGCGCTCCATCGGCACCAGCCCGCGATAGGCGACGCAGCCGGCAAAACGCGGTTCTTCACCACCGAACAGCGCGGCGCGCACCGCCGAATGGATGCCGTCGGCGCCGACGAGGACATCGACGGTGATGCGGACGCCATTGTCAAACCACGCCTCGGCGTGATCGCCCTTGCCGGCAACGCCGACGAGGCGGTGCCCGAGATGGACGCGCTCGGCCGGAAATCCTGCGGCGATCACATTGAGCAGATCGGCGCGGTGGATCGTCACGTGCGGCGCGCCGTAAAGCTCCCCGCACAAGGGGTTGAGCGGGGCGCGCTGCAAGGTGCGTCCGTCGTCCCAGCGGCGCTGATGGGTGCCGAGGGGGCACACGCCCTCGCGCTCCAATCCGGGGCGCAAACCGAGCCCATAGAGGACGCGCACCGCGTTCGGCCCCAGGTTGATGCCGCCGCCGACCTCGTTCAGTTCGGGCGCCTGCTCGTAGAGATCGACGGCAAAGCCGGCGCGATGGAGCGCCACCGCCGCGGCGAGGCCGCCGATGCCGCCGCCGATCACCGCGATCCTGAGCGCGCTGGTCATCAACCCTCTCCAAGCGAGCGTAGGGCGGCAGTAGGGCGGAAAAGCAAAGCGCATTCCGCCATTGCGCCCCTTCCGCCATCGGGCCTATTCGCCATCACCGGATCTGCGGCATGCTGTCCACATGCCGGATTATCGCCGCAACCGGGTCCCGGGCGCGACCTACTTTTTACGGTGAACCTGTTGGACCGCCATTCCGCCCTGCTCGTCACGCATATCGGCGCGCTGCGCGAGGCGGTGTGGACGGTGCGCGGGCGATACCCGTTTCACATCGACACCTGGGTCGTCCTGCCCGACCACATGCACGCCTTATGGACCCTGTCCGAGGGCGATGCGGATTTCCCGAGCCGCTGGCGCGACATCAAGACAGTTTTCTCCAAATCCCTGCCCGCAACCGAACAACGGCCATCGGTCATGGTGCAGAGGGGGAACACGGGATCTGGCGGCGCCGCTACTGGGAGCACACGATCCGCGATGATCGCGACTATGCCGCCCACATGGACACCATCCATTTCAACCCGGTGAAGCACGGCCTGGCGGACGATCCGGCGGATTGGCCGTTCTCCAGCTTTCGCCATTGCGTGGCGAAGGGGCTGTATCCGGCAGGTTGGCTCGGCGGTGGTGATGAACCTATTGAGGCAGGAGAACGGCCGTGACGGAAATCGGCGGAATGCGCTGCCCCGCGGGTCAAGCCCGCGGGCTAAAGGCTTTTCCGCCCTACACCTGAACAATAAGTGTCTGTCCGGAGACTTGTTGAAGTGTATAGGGCTGTTGTGATGGAGTGCGGTGGCCGGCAAGGCGGGGCTGCCGATGGGGACGGCGGAAAACCGGGCGAAATACAACCGCGATCACCTGCGCTACCCGAGCGACCCCGGCCTTCGCCGGGGCAGGCTCTGACCGAGGAGGAGTGGGCCGTTGTCGCAGCGCTGATCCCGCCGGCC
>JBOHMF010000376.1:0-4714 GCA_050730055.1 Allostellaceae bacterium | reverse complement strand
GGGCGCCTGCACGGGCGAGCTGGCTGAGGAGAGCCCGTGGCAAGATCACCAAGCAGGTTCTGTGAGTTGGTCCACATATCGCGATACCCGGCCCAATGCTCTCTCTTCGCCCTGAAGGGCGGAGGGGGCATCGTGTGCGAACCAACGGCATCCTGCTTCCGCCCCCCTCCCTGTAAGACTGTCAGTTCCAAGCTGAGCAAAACCCCTGGTCGCCTGTCAAGCGAGGCTTTTGTCAATTGGCGCGAAAAAGGCTAAAATTGTATCAGTGCTTGCCGTCATTGGGGGTGCGGTCGGCCGGGCCGAGCACAAGCCCAAGACGGTGGCCGGTCGCGCGGGCGAGCGCACACATGACCGACCAGCGGAGATTCCGCTGGCCCTGCTCGGCATACGAGACGGTCCTATGCGTCACCCCTGCTTGCTCGCCGACCCGCGCCTGTGTCAGCCCGGCCGCCCGGCGGGCCGCCCGCAGATTCTCCCCGAATTGCCGGAGCCCTTGCTGCGCATCAGCATCGTCAGCCGCGCCGAATACCAGCCTGAGGCGGCATCCGACCGCGCGGGCGAGGGCATACATGACCGACCATCGGAGATTCCGCTGACCCTGCTCGGCAAGCGAGACGGTCCTTTGCGTCACCCCCGCTTGTTCGCTGACCCGTGCCTGTGTCAGCCCGGCCGCCGCGCGCGCCGCGCGTATGTCTGCGCCGAACTGCCGGAGAACCCGGTCCGCATCCGGATCTCCGGCGACCCCCCGCCGCGCCACTTTGCAACAACCTTCCGGTTTCAAAACTTGGGCGATATATAACAATTCAGCAGGTTTCCCCATATTATCGACCCGGCCCGCCGGATGCGGTGCTTCTAGGTCATGGACGTACCGCCGGACCAGTGCGGGGGTAGTCTTTCCTCCGCGAGTGGGGCCGCCTCGGTAGCCCCCGGTCAAATGCGACTCGCTCCCTGCCTGAACGAGGACGAGGCCCGGGCGCAGCTTGCCCACCACTGCCCGGCCTCGGAGATGGGCCTTCCACTCCGATCAGCCGTCCGCCAGCAATTCGTCGAGCGTCATCGGACACTCCGCTGGCACCGGCAAAGGGGGTATCCCATCGACCGTCTCAGGCAGAGCGTGCAGCGCGTCGGCATAGATCCCCATCAGGTCAATCCGCTGGCGCATGGATGGCGCAAAACGCCGCCGCGCTTGCGCCCGAAATCCGCGTGCTTCGCCCTGCCAGCCGGGGGTGGCCAGGGATGTCGGCCACGCCTTTGCCTTGAGCATGTGAACGAGCGCCTGGAACAGCAGCGATTCGACGGCATGCAGTTGCTCCCGCCCCACGCTCTCGATCTCCTCGATGATGTTGGGCCAGTCGATGACGGTGTCGTTTGACCGTTCGGCCGCGGCAAAACGGCGTAGATGTTCGGCCTGCTGCTCGCTCCAGGTCAGGATGTCGGTCTCGTAGAGGTCGTTCATCCTCCTCCTCCTGTCCGCGCTATCTGTGACGCTTGCGGCCTCATGCCGCCGCGGCAGAGGTGCCACACGGCGTGGCTGTTCTTCGGTCAATGGGGTTTCGCCGCGCCACAGGCGCGGTCTCCCCTGAACCCCTCCCCTCTTTTCCCTCACGGTTTTGCCAGGAACTCTGCAACCGCGGCTTCCACAAGCTCTTGCACCTTGACGCCCTGGTGGGCAGCGCGAGCCTTCAATTCGCGGTAAAGCTTGGCACTGATGCGCGCGCCGACTTGCTTGCGGTCGCTCGCGGGCGTACCTGCCGCTGCGGACCGGGAAGCGAACACGGCGGGCTGCGCAGGGCTGCGGTCAACATCGAAAGTCAAGGGTTTGCGCGGCATCACCGGGCCTTTCTCGTAGAAGCTACCTTTTTACCTTGCTCACTTGGTAATAAGTTAACTTGTTTGCAAGCCCATCGCAAGAGATCGCGGATTTCCTTGGTAGCCTTGCTCTTGGGTTCGCCCTCTATCGCGGTTTTACCCTCCTGAATGAATGTGGCGAATGCCTTGCGCTGGTGGATGACCACCGGGCAGACCAGGACGCCTGCGGCACCGAGCGCCGCGCGCATCTCGTCGGCCTCCGAGCCGATCGGCGGGGCGGCGTTGATGATGACATAGACGGGTTTGCCCGCCGCCTGGGCCAGCTTCACGCTCGCGCCTATCGCGTCCAGGTCAAAAGCCGAAGGGCGGCACGGGATAAGCACAGCATCGGCATGGGCAGCGGCTTCGGCGGCAATGCTGTCCGCATGAGGGGCGGTATCGAGAATGATAAGCTCGGCCTCCTGGGCGCGGGCCTGCGCCAGCAGCGCGGGCAAGCGCGGGGCCTGGGCGGGAACAATGGCGGGCGGCTGACCGTTGCGACGATCACCCCAGACGGCAGCAGATGCCTGCGGGTCGAGGTCGAACACCGCGACGGCTGCGCCAGTCTGATCGGCGGCGACGGCAAGGTGAACGGTCAAAGTGGTTTTGCCTGCTCCGCCTTTGCGGCTGAGAATGGCAAGGGTTTTCAAGGGCTGTCTCCGTTATTTTGACAGCAAGTTACCATGGTAACAGATAGTTGACAAGTGAAAAGGTAACTGCATAATTTGTTACCAAGATAACGACGCCAAATTATAACCCGGCGATCTGCTTCGCATCGGCACCCGGCGGCGTGTCAACAAGGACTTATCACGTAGAGCGCGGCACCGGAAATGCCCCGGTGGGCCGCCTTTACCGGTCAGCCGCGGCTGGCCTGGCGCAAGACCCGTTCGACCTCACTGATCGGAACTCCAAAGACCTCGGCGACCTGAGAGACGGTCATGCCGTACTTCACCCAGACGCGCATCCTGGCAACCTGTGACGCTGAAATTGTCGAGCGCGCGGATGGCGGAGGGGTATCGATCGGCGGCACGGCCGTCGCCTCGGATATCGCTGCCGCCTTCGCGACCTCCTCCGCGTGCGGCGGGTCCGGCGAGGGACCACCTCCCAGAACCGGGAGCGCATTCGAGCGCCTCACGCGCGGCGATTTCGGCACGAACAGCGCCTCGGCCGCTTGCCGGGCTCGCGCGATCCGCTCACGGTTATCAGGATACCGGCTGCCTCGGGTGGCGCGATCCACTCCAGGGCGGCGGGGTGGGTGAGATGCGATCATAGCCTCCGTAACCATACGAAAGGGCGTGACCCGGCCGCGCCATCAACTTCCATTAGGCCCGAGTACACGGTCGGTCGATTTTCGGCCAAATCTTCGAACGTAGCGTGAACTGGGCAGTTCAGACTGCCGCGCTTTGACGCGCGGCAGCGTTGAGCCGGCTGATTGTCGCGCGGTGCGCCTGGAACAAGCGGGCGACCTCGGCCGCCGATCGGCCGGCGGCGAGCATGCTGAGGATTTCCGCGCGTTGCGCCGGAGTGAACTTCGGCCGTCGCCCGCCATGACGCCCTTGCAGGCGAGCCGCTTTGAGGCCGGCCTGGGTGCGCTCCCGCACCATCTCCCGCTCGTATTCCGCGAACGCGCCGAGCATCTGCATCATCATCCGCCCGGCGGGCACGGTCGTGTCGATGGCTTCGGTCAGAGAGCGGAAGCCAGCGCCGGCGGCGCCGATCCGCTCCAGGATCAGCAGGAGATCCTTGAGGGAGCGCGACAGACGGTCGAGTTTCCAGACGACCAGCACATCGCCCGCCGCGAGCTGGCCGAGCAGATGGGTCAGTTCCGGACGGTCCCAGCGGCCGCCGGAGGCGCGTTCCTCATGGATGCGCCGGCAGCCCGCCGCCTCCAGAGCGCCGACTTGAAGGGCGAGGTCCTGGCCTTCGGTTCGGGACACCCGGGCGTAGCCGATCAGGACCGGCTCTGTTGCGCTACTCGGTTGCTTTTCAGGCTTGTTTGGCAACCGGTTTTTGCGCGGAGCAACGCTTTGTTTTGCCTGCGGTTGCGCAGGTGCCGTACAAACGAACGTTTGCGCACGCCTCATCACGCCGCCATCCGCTGCTCAAAGTCGATCCGCCGGCTGAGGTCAGCGGTCAGACGGCCATAAGGGTTGATGTGGCTGTGGATTGCCGGGGTCAGCGCCCGGTGATCCTCCGGCGTCATCCGTTTCAGCCACAGGGGTTCGGTCAGGATGCGTTGCAGCATCAGCGTGTTCACGTAGATCAGGCAGTTTTGCAGAAGCTGCAGCGCCAGCACGGAGAGTTCCTGATCTTCCAGCCGGTTGCTGGCGATCTCCCCGCCCTTGCCGAAGAAGATGAAACCCTGGGCGCCGTTCCAGTTTTCCACCACATTCAGCCCGGCATTGATTTCGCGCCGGAAGTCTTCTTCCTCGAGGTAGCGGCAGAGAAAGAGGGTCTTGACCGCCTTGCCGAGTTCGGCGAGCGCCGCGTAGGTTGGATGCTTTACGGCCGTGCTGGCGAACCGGCGCAGGATCGCCTCGGGATCGGCGGTGCCGCGCCGGAGCGCCGCGGCGTATTTGATGATCTCATCGTATTGCCGCTCGATCAGCGCCCAGTCGATCGCACGTGTCAGCACCGGCGCGAGAGCGCCGAGCAGGTCGCGCAAGCTCGTGTCCGGCAAATAGAGTTTCTGCCGCGCGACCGCCTTCAGACGCGGCGCGAGCTCGAAGTTCAGCACATGGCAGAACGCGAACGCCACCTCGCTCTGGCCGTGGCTGTCGACGTAATGGCGCTGGATTTCCATGTCGGTACAGTGCCGCAGCACGCCCTCGATCATGGCCGCCACCTCGGACGACGAGCATCGTTT
>JBOHMF010000375.1:0-4722 GCA_050730055.1 Allostellaceae bacterium | reverse complement strand
GCGCGGGGCGCGAGGGCGAGGCCGGCCTCGCGCATCACCGCGCGGGTCACCGGCGCTGCGCCGTGGACAAACTCGGCGCCGCCTTCGGCCGGATACCCGAAGGTCCCGGCAGAGAGCGGGCAGATGCGCCCGCCAACGCGGTCGCGCGCTTCGATGAGGGTCACCCGTTTTCCGGCGCGGGCCAGTTCGCACGCGGCCATCAGACCGGCGGCGCCGGCGCCGACGACCAGGACATGGGTTGCAGAAAAGAAAGCCATCGCTCACCGTATCGGCGCGCCCGCCGCGGCTTCCGCCGCGACGGGTCGTTAAAGGATAGGCGTTCCAACCAGGAGTTCACAACATGGCCGAGGCCAAGCTCGCCCCGAACCTGCCGGATTGGATGGTGGCGCACGCCAACCGTTACCTGTCCAGCGGCGGCGCCGAAGGGCACCTCTACAAGGTGACCCCGCCGGGTCGGCCGGAGATGACGGTCCCCGCGCTGCTGCTGACGACGACCGGGCGCAAGTCGGGGGAACGGTTCATCTTCCCGCTGTTTTATGGAGAGACCGGCGCCAGTTATTTTGTCATCGCCTCAAAAGGCGGCGCGCCGCAGCACCCCGGCTGGTATCGCAATATCCTCGCCAACCCGCAGGTCGAAGTGCAGGTCGGGACGGTGAAGATGGCGGCGCGGGCCCGCACCGCGACGGGCGAGGAGCGCGCGCGGCTATGGAAAAAAGCGCTGGAGTTCTGGCCGCCCTATGCCGACTACCAGAAGAAGACCGCGCGCGAAATCCCGGTGGTCATGCTCGACCCGGTCCGCTAGCGCTCCCGGCGGGAGCGTGCGGGGCGTGCCGCCCTGACCGCCCTGGAGCTGCTCATTGCGTGGCCGCAGAACGGCATGACCGGTTTCGCCGGCGCGCCGCCCGTCAACGACAGGAGACATGCGATGATCGAGACCTATGAGGGCGGTTGCCACTGCGGCCGCGTGCGGTTTCGCGTCGAGGCCGATCTCGCCACGATCGGCGAATGCAACTGCTCGATCTGCACAAAAAAGGGCATCCTGCACCTCGCCGTGCCGCCGGAACGCTTCACCTTGCTGAGCGGGGACGAGGCGCTGACGACCTATCGGTTCAACACCGGGGCGGCCCGCCACACCTTCTGCAAGCATTGCGGCATCCACGCTTTCTATGTGCCGCGCTCCGACCCCGACAAGATCGGCGTCAACGCCCGCGTTCTCGACGGCATCGACGCTGCCGTGCTCAAGCCGGGCCGCTTTTTTGACGGGCGCAACTGGGAGGCGGCGTTTGCGGCGCGGCTGGCCGCCGGGCGCGGCTGAGCGTTGCCGCCGGACGCGCTGCGGCGCTTCACGGCCTCACCCGCGCAGCGCGGCGAGGCGGTGAAGCTGTTGGCGAACCCGCGGGCTGTCGTCGAGGACAGCGCGCAGATCGTCCTTTTCGAGGACGTAGGCTTCGAGATCGTCCTCGGCGACGACGGTGGCGTTGCGCGGCAGACCGGACAGGAGCGCCGCCTCGCCAAACACCTCGCCGGGGCCGAGCCGCGCCACCTCGCGTCCCTCGCGCACGACCCTGGCCGTGCCGCGGGCGATCAGAAACAGCTCCTCGCCGCCCTCGCCGGCGCGGATGACGGTCTCGCCGGCGGCCGTGCGCCGCCGCGCCAGCCGTTCCGCAACCTCGGCCAGCCGGCTCGGGGTCAGGCTCCCGAACAGATCGGTGCGGCGCAGAAAATCGCAGACCCCGGCCACATCGTGCAGCACCACATCCGAGGCGATCCGGCCGTCAACCAACTGGATCAGCCGGTGGGCGCGCTCGATGACGCGCGGATCATGCGTCACCATCAGGATCGCGGTGCCGTCCGCGGTCGCGGTTTCCCGGAACAGATCGAGGACCTTGAGGGTCGAGACCCGGTCGAGCGCCGCGGTCGGCTCGTCGGCGAGGATCAGACGGGGACGATTGACGAGCGCCCGCGCGATCGCCACCCGCTGCGATTCGCCGGTCGAGAGAGCGCGCGGCTTGTGGTCGATCCGATGGCCGAGACCGAGGCGTTCGAGAAGCGCGACCCCGCGCCGCCGCATCTCGTCCGGCGGCAACGGGGAGAGTTGCATCGCCATCTTGACGTTCTCATAGGCCGACAGCGCATCAAAGAGATTGTGCGTCTGAAAGATGAAGCCGATGTGGCGCCGCACCATCGCCTGCTCACGCCGGCCGAGGCGGGCGAGGTCGTGGCCCAGCACGGCAATCTCGCCCTGCTGGATCGAGCGCAGCGCGCCGATCAGCGAGAGGAGGGTGGTCTTGCCGGCGCCGGAAGGGCCGCTGAGAACGACCAGCTGACCGGCCGCGACCGTCATCCCGACGTCAAACAGAACCTGGTTGCGCGCCTCGCCGCTGCCAAAGAAATGATCGAGGCCGGCGACCCGCACGACAATCTCTTGCGGCGCCGGCCGCGGCGACCGGGCGGAGGACCGCGGCCGTTCGGCGATGTCGAGGGTTTCCATCAGAACACCTCCGCAGGGTCGGCCCTGACCACGCGCACCATGGCGAGCGCCGCGGACAGAAGGCACATGCCGAGGGTCAGGGCCAGGCTGACCCAGACGATATAGGCGCTGGTGGCGAGCGGGATCAGCGCCAGTTCCCCGATGATGCGGTAGAGCAGCAGCGAGACGAGCCAGGCCGCGACCCAGCCGCCGAGCGCCAGGAGCCCGGCCTGGCGCAGCACGCTCGCGGCAATCGCGGCGGGGCCGTATCCCATCGCCTTCAGCGTGGCGTATTGCGGGAGCTGGTCGCTGAGGTCGGTATAGACGATCTGGTATGCGATCAGGGCGCCGACAACAAAACCGACCAGCGTTCCCATCGCGAAGATCGCTCCGGCCGAGGAGACGCGCGCCTCAAAATCGCGCTCAAAGCGCACAAGCCCGGCCTTGGTGAAGACGGCGATGTCGGCCGGCAGCGCCTGCTTCAGGGCCTGTGCGACGGTCCCGGGGTCGGCGCCGGGCTTGAGCGTGATGATCCCCGCCTCGACCCCGCGCGGTTCCCCTGGTCGCAACAGCGCGGCGAAGGCCCTGGCGCTCATCATCACGGTCCCGTCGCTCTGAAAATTGGGACCGAGGGAAAACCGGCCGACGATCTGCACCCGATGACCGTTGATCTCGGCCGTGGCGGCGGTCCCGCTCATCCCGAGAAAACGCCGGCTGCGGCGATCGACAAGCACCGTGTCGGGAGCCTTCAGCGCGGCGCGGTGCGCGTTCACCGCGGGCAGGCGGAACACCGGCTGGTCGGGATCAAAGGCAAAGGTGCGCACATGGAAGACCTTGCCGTCATAGGGGTTTGTCCAGAGGTTGCCATACCAGTCGGCGTAGAGCGAGCGCACGCTCGCCACGCCGGGCACCTTGCGGGCAAGAGCGAGATCGGCCGGGGCAAACGGCTGGCGCGTGGCAAAACGGTATTTGTGCGCGTTCTGGATAAAGAAGTCGCCGTCGAGCAGGCGGATGGTCTGCAAGGAAGATTCGAAAAAGGCGCGCTCAAAGCCGAGCTGCATCTGCATCAAGAGGACCGCAAATCCGATGCCGGCCAGCGAGCGCAACAGGTGCGCCTTGTTGGCGAGGAGATTGCGGCGCGCCAGAGGCACCCGGCCGCCATGGCAGAGGCGGTGCAACGGGAGAAAGAAGGCGGCGCCGGTCACGTCGGCCTCCCGTCAAAAACATCGGCGGGCGCGGCCCGGCGCAGCCCGCTCATGGCCAGGGCCGCCGAGATCGCGGCGATCACAAGACTGGCAATCAGCACCGCTGCGACCCGCGTTCCGCTCATTGCCGCCGGTAAGAGCGTTACGCGGCGGATCACCGCGTAGAGCCACAGCGCCGCCAGAAATGCCGGGACAAAGCCGAGCGCCATGATCATCGCCGCCATCGTCGCGACGGTGGCAGAGAGCGAACGGTCGGCATAGCCGATCGCCTTCATCGTCGCAAACTGCGGCAGATGGCGGCCGATCTGGGTCGCCAACGTCTGATAGCCGATCATGATCGCGACCACGATCGCGATCACAAGGCCCGAGCCAAAGATCACGCCGACGGCGCTGCGCGTCGTCCAATAGGCGATCTCGTGCGCATCAAGCTCCCGGCGGGTGAACACCTGGACATCGTCCGGCAGAACCTTCTGCAGCGCGTGCGCGGCCCTGTCCGCAGCGACGCCGGGCTTCAGCATGATCGCCCCGAGACTGACAAGGCCAAGACCGCGCTGCGGGAACAGCCGGGCGAAGTTGTCTTCGCTCATCAGCGCCACCCCCAGCCCCATAAAGCCGGTGCCAAGCCGGTAGGTGACGCCGATTGTCTCGGCGCGGCCGTTGATCCTGACCACGCGCCCCGCGCGGAGCGGCCCGAAGATCGGGCGGCTCATTGAATCGACAAGGATCGTGTCGGGTTGCCGCAACAGGGCAAGCCGGCGATTGATGTTCGGGACCGCGAATGGCGAGGCCGCGGTCGCAAAACCGATGACAAACAGGTCGGGCCAGGTGCCGCCCTCGCCATCCTGCCACTTCGCCCCGGCGAAATAGATCGGCATCACCTCCGCCACCTGCGGCATCTGCGCGACGCGGGCGAGCCGGCTAATGGGAAAGACGCCGGACGCGACCTGGTATTGATACTGGTTTGAGGTCAGCATCAGGTCGAACCGCAGATGGTTGTAAAACAGCAACCCACCGCGCGGCACCGCAAAGAACAGTCCCAGTTCAAGA
>JBOHMF010000374.1:0-4722 GCA_050730055.1 Allostellaceae bacterium | reverse complement strand
ACCCCCCGCCAACACCGACGCCGAGCAGCGCCTCCTGGGCGCGATGCTGATCAACAACGCGGCCTATGGCCGGGTCGCGGAGTTTCTGCAGGCGGAGCATTTTTCGAGCGCTGTGCACGGCCGCATCTTTGCCGCGATCAGCAAGCTCGTGGAGCGCGGCCAGAACGCCAACCCGGTCACGTTGAAGACCTATTTCGATCAGGATCAGGCCCTGGCCGAGATCGGCGGCGCGCAGTATCTGGCGCGGCTCGCCGCGGCCGCGGTGACGATCATCAACGCCGAGGAGTACGGGCGCGTCATCCACGATCTGCACCTTCGGCGCCAGTTGATCAGCCTCGGCGAGAGCGTCGTCAACGACGCCTTTCACCACGATCTCGACGACCCGGCCCTGGGGCAGATCGAGCGGACCGAGAAGGCGCTCTTTGATCTCGCTACCACAGGCCAGGCCGAGGGCGGGTTTCGCACCTTCGCCGCGGCGGCGACCAACGCCATCCAGAACGCCGAGGCCGCGTTCAAGAAGAGTCCCAAGACGGTCGGCGTCGCCACCGACTTTATCGATCTCGACAAGAAGCTCGGCGGCCTGCACGCCTCGGATCTGATCGTCCTGGCTGGCCGCCCGGCGATGGGAAAGACGGCCCTCGCCACCAACATCGCCTTCAATGCCGCCAGCCGATACCGGCCCGGGCGCACCGCCGACGGGCGCCTCATCGCCGAGGACGGGGCGGTGGTCGGGTTTTTCTCGCTCGAAATGTCGGCCGAGCAGCTCGCCACCCGCATTCTCGCCGAGCAGACCGAGATCCCGTCCGATCGCATCCGGCGCGGCGATATCGGGCGCGAGGATTTTGACAAGTTCATCCAGGCGAGCCAGCGCCTCGCCACCCTGCCCCTTTACATCGACGACACCCCGGCGCTGTCGGTGGCGGCCCTGCGCACCCGCGCGCGCCGCCTGATGCGGCAGCAGGGGCTGGGGCTGATCGTCGTCGATTATCTGCAACTGATGCGTCCCGCAAAGGAAAGCCGCGGATCGGAAAACCGGGTTCAGGAAATCTCCGAGATCACCCGCGGTCTGAAGGCGTTGGCCAAGGAACTCAACATCCCGGTACTGGCGGTCTCGCAACTCTCGCGCGCCGTCGAAAGCCGCGAGGACAAGCGGCCGATGCTCGCCGATCTGCGCGAATCGGGGTCGATCGAGCAGGACGCCGATGTGGTCATGTTCATCTTCCGCCAGGAATATTACGAATCGCGCGAACCCACCCGCAAAGCCGACGAGGACGATGCGAAATTCAACGACCGCCACCAGAAGTGGATGGAGAACCTTGAAAAGATCCACGGCCTTGGCGAGGTGATTGTGGCCAAGCAGCGGCACGGCCCGATCGGCACGATCAAGCTGCGCTTTGACGCCGAGACGACCCGCTTTGAAAGCTATGCGGGGCTGTCGCACCCCGAGTAATCTTTCTCATGCTTGGCGATCAGACAAGGTCCCCGTGCGATGAAATCGCGCGGGGTGGGCCGGTGGGCCGGGCCGGCGCCCTCCTCGACATCGATCTTGCCGCCATCGCCGCCAACTGGCGGCTCTTGCAGGCGCGCGTATCGCCCGCTCTCTGCGCCGCGGTGGTCAAGGCCGACGCCTATGGTCTTGGCGCCCATAGGGTCGCACCGGCGCTCGCCGCCGCCGGCTGCCGCCGCTTTTTTGTCGCCACCCTCGACGAGGGGATGGCGCTGCGCGGCGTGCTTGGCCCCGTGCCGGAGATCGCCGTCTTCAACGGCCCGTTTGCCGGCACCGCCGAGGACTTCGCCGCGCACAGCCTCATTCCGGTCCTCAACGATCCCGGCCAGATCGCGCTGTGGCGGGACATGGCCGCGCGGCGGGGGGGATGCCCGGCGATGCTGCACCTCGACACCGGGATGGCGCGGCTTGGCCTGTCTGCGCGGGAATTCATCGCTGGCATCGAGGAGCTGCGGAGATTGCCGTGGCACGGTCTCATCAGCCATCTTGCCTGCGCCGACGATCCCGAGCATCCGCTGAACGAGACCCAGCGCCGGGATTTTTTCAAGGCGCGGGCGCTTTTGCCAGGTCCGCCGGCGAGCCTTGCCGCCTCCTCCGGGATCTTTCTCGGCTTCCCCTTTCATTTTGATTTTGTCCGGCCGGGAGCGGCCCTCTACGGTGTCAACCCGCAGCCCGGGCGTCCCAACCCGATGCGGCAAGTCGTTCATCTCAAAGGACGCATCCTTCAGATCCGCGAGATTGACAAGGACTGCCCGGTCGGTTATGGCGCGACCTGGACGGCGCCGGCGGCGGCCCGGCTCGCCACCGTCGCCCTCGGCTATAGCGACGGCTGGCTGCGCGCCTTTAGCGGACACGGTTGGGGCCGGATCGGCGGGGTGCGGGTTCCGCTGGTCGGCCGGGTTTCCATGGATCTGATGGTCTTTGACATCACTGCGGTCGATCCCGCGCTCGCCCAGCCGGGGGCCTTTGTCGCCTTGCTCGACGAGGACTACGGCGTCGATGCCGCCGCTGCCGATGCCGGCACGATCGGCTATGAGATCCTGACCGCGCTCGGCCGCCGCTACCATCGCCTCTATCGCGGATCGCCATGCTGAGCCTCATCGCCACGCTCGGCGCGGCTACCTTGGCCTTTCTCGCCGCCACCGGGCGGCTGGCGGTATTTGCCGGCAGCGCCGCCGCGAGCGCGCTGCGCCCGCCCTTTTATCTGCGCGCGATCCTGCGCCAGATGCTCGACATCGGCTATTTCTCGCTGCCGGTCGTCGGGCTGACCGCGATCTTCACCGGCATGGTGCTGGCGCTGCAATCCTATAACGGCTTCAGCCGGTTCTCGGCCGAGGGGGCGGTCGCCACTGTCGTCGTCCTGTCGATGACCCGCGAACTGGGTCCGGTGATCGCCGGGCTGATGGTGGCCGGCCGGGTCGGCGCGGCGATGGCGGCCGAGATCGGGACGATGCGCGTCACCGACCAGATCGACGCGCTCGAAACGCTGTCCACCGACCCGTTGCGCTACCTCGTCCTGCCGCGGCTCGTGGCCGGGATCGTCACCCTGCCGATGCTGGTCCTCGTCGCCGACATCATCGGCGTCTTTGGCGGATTTCTCGTCGGCACCTACAAGCTCGGCTTCAACCCCTATACCTATCTGCGCGGCACCCGCGAGCATCTGGAGACGATCGACGTGGTCTCGGGGCTGATCAAGGCGGGCGTGTTTGGATTTATCAT
Organism: Allostellaceae bacterium; assembly: GCA_050730055.1. GTDB lineage: Bacteria > Pseudomonadota > Alphaproteobacteria > ATCC43930 > CGMCC-115725 > AP-15. The sequence goes on along the minus strand of JBOHMF010000374.1, from coordinate 1,496 downwards.
CACCCTGATGGGCTGCTATTACGGCTATCATTCGCGCGGCGGGGCGCAAGGGGTGGGGCAGGCGACAACCCAGGCCGTGGTGTCGGCCTCGATCCTGATCCTCGTCGTTGATTATCTCCTGACCGCAGCGTTCTTTTCGTAATGAGCACGACGGCACCCACCCCGAAAATCTCGGTCCGCCGGCTGGTCAAGTCCTTTGGCCACAAGCGCGTGCTCGACGGTCTCGAACTCGACTGCGCCGCCGGCGAGAGCCTGGTCGTCATCGGCGGCTCGGGGACCGGCAAGTCGGTCCTGTTGAAATGTATTCTCGGGCTGCTGCGGCCGGAAGCCGGCTCGGTCCGGATCGATGGTGCCGAGAGCACGAGTCTCGGCCGCGCCGAGCGGGCGCGACTGATGCTGAAATTCGGCATGCTGTTTCAGGGCGGCGCGCTGTTCGATTCGCTGCGCGTATGGGAGAATGTCGCCTTCGGGCTGATCCAGGCGCGCGGCATGGAGCGGCAGGCGGCACAAGAGATCGCAGTGGCAAAGCTGGCGGCAGTCGGGCTTGGGGACGAGGTTGCCGGCCTCTACCCGGCGGCGCTCTCCGGCGGGATGCAAAAGCGGGTGGCGCTCGCGCGCGCCATCGCCGCCGCGCCGGAAATCCTCTTTTTTGACGAGCCGACAACCGGTCTCGACCCGATCATGGCCGGCGTCATCGACGCGCTGATCCAGAAATGCGTGCGCGATCTCGGCGCCACCGCGATCTCGATCACTCATGATCTGGCGAGCGCCAGGCGAATCGCCGATCGCATCGCGATGCTGCACCAGGGACGGATCGTCTGGCACGGGCCGCCGGACGTGCTCGACCGCTCCGGTGATCCGGTTGTCGATCAGTTTGTCCACGGCCGCGCCGAGGGTCCGATCCGCCTGGAGGTGCGCGCGCTATGATGCGGCGAGGGTGAGGATCATGGCCCGCGCGCAAGCGCGCTACGCCTGCCAGCAATGCGGCGCGAGCGCGCCCAAATGGACCGGCCGCTGCGAAGCCTGCGGGGCGTGGAACAGCCTCGTCGAAGAGTTGCCGCGCGACACTGCGCCGGCCGGTCTCGGCCGCCGCGGCGGCCGCAAGATCGGTTTTGTCGGTCTGACCGGCGAGAGCGCGCTGCCGCCGCGCCAGCCGACCGGTCTTGCCGAACTCGACCGGGTGTGCGGCGGTGGGCTGGTGCCCGGCTCGGCGCTGCTCGTCGGCGGCGACCCCGGCATCGGCAAATCGACGCTCCTGTTGCAGGCGGCAGCGGCGATCGCCGCAAAGCCCGGTCTCAGCGCCGCCTATCTGACCGGCGAAGAGGCGATCGACCAGATCCGTCTGCGCGCCCATCGGCTCGGCATTGCCGACAGCCCGGTGCTGCTCGCCGCCGAGAGCGATGTGCGCAACATCCTGGCGACGCTCGACCGGCCTGACGCACCCGATCTCGTCGTCGTCGATTCGATCCAGACGATGTATGTCGATACCCTCGACA
>JBOHMF010000373.1:0-4723 GCA_050730055.1 Allostellaceae bacterium | reverse complement strand
GCACGCCCCACTTTCTGATGGCGGATATCGATACCGCCTATTTTTCCTGCGTGAAGCCGTGAGCCGGGCAGCCGCGTTTTTGCCTCGGTGAACAGCGCAACCGATACCGCGGCGGCCGCGGCACGCCGGCGCCTCCCGCTTGGTCGTCTGGCCCTTCTGTGGCTGACCGGCGCCGATCTGCGCCTGACGATGCTGGCGGTGCCGCCGGTTCTGCCGCTGATCCACCATGATCTCGCGCTCAGCGAGAAGGCGATCGGTGCGCTCTCGGGATTGCCGGTCCTGCTGATCGGCGTGGCCGCGGTGCCGGGATCACTGCTGATCGCCCGCCTGGGACCTCGCCGCGCCGCGATTTGCGCGCTCATCGTGGTCGCTGCGGCCGCGGCGGCGCGCGGGATCGGCTCTTCGGCCTTTGTGCTGTTTGCGACGACCGCGGTGATGGGTGTCGGGGTCGCGCTGCTGCAGCCGACCCTGCCCACGCTCGTCAGCCTGTGGTTTGAGGCTGCGCCGGGTTTTGCCACCGCGGTCTATGCCAATGGCTTGGTGCTCGGCGAGGCCTTACCGGCGGCGCTGACGATCCCCTTTGTCCTGCCGCTGGTCGGCGGCAGTTGGGGGGTGAGCCTCGCGGTCTGGGCGGCGCCGGCGGCCCTGGCCGCGCTCTTGCTGGCGGTCGCGACGCGCCACGTCCCGCGGCCCGTGACAGCGCCGGCGGGTTGGTGGCCAGATTGGAAGAACCCCCTGACTTGGCAGTTGGGGTTGATGTTGAGCGGCAGCGGCGGGCTTTATTATTCCCTGAACACCTTCATTCCCGGCTATCTGCACGCGATCGGGCGGCCGGGGCTGGTTGCCGCCTGTCTCGCCGCGCTCAATCTCAGTCAGTTGCCGGCCTCGGCCATGATCCTGGTGGCGGCGCGGCATCTGACCGCAAACCGGGCGGTTCTGATGGTGATGCCGCCCCTCATCCTTCTCAGCCTCGCCGCCTTTCTCGCTCCAATATCATGGCTCTCGATCGCCGGGGCGGGGGCGCTCGGCTTTTTTGGCGCATTTGTGCTGATCCTGAGCCTGGCCTTGCCGCCCTTGCTGGTGCCGCCCGAGGAGGTGCATCGCCTGTCGGCCGGGATGTTCACGCTCAGCTACCCGCTCTCCTTTCTGTTTCCGCTCGCCGGCGGCGCGCTGTGGGACGCCACCGCGATACCGACCAGCGCCTTTATTGTCAGCGCGGTTGCCGCGGTGGTCATTTTTGTCGCCGCGCTCACGGTGCGCATGGAGCGCACGGTGGCATGAGAAGCGCGCGGCGGAAATGCGCCGCGAGGGGTCTGTTGCGGTGTATGCTGAAACAGGCGGAAGCCGGTGCCAAGGATCGCCGGGAGGAGAACATGAAAAGGGCGCGCTACAATGCCGCCGCCGATCTCGTCGGGCGCAATCTCGCCGCCGGGCGCGGCGGCAAGACCGCGTTTATCGACGACGAGGGGCATTACAGCTATGCCGAGTTGGCGCTGCGGGTCGCCCGCTTTGGCCATGCGATGCGTCACCTCGGCCTGCATCCCGAACAGCGCATTCTTTTATGCCTGCAGGACGGCATTGATTTTCCGACCGCGTTTCTCGGCGCGATCACCGCGGGGGTCGTGCCGGTCGCGGTCAACACCCTGCTGTCCCCTGCGGATTACGCCTTTATGCTGGCGGACAGCCGGGCGCGGGCGGTCGTCGTCTCGGCGCCGCTCGCCGACAAGGTGCGGGCGGCTGCGGCGACGCTTGCCCCACCGCGCCCGCAGATCCTCGTCTCCGGTGAGGCGGGCGCATCCGAGAGCCTCGCCGCGCGGCTCGCGCCAATGCCGGACCACATCGAGGCTGCGCCGACCCATGCCGACGAACCCTGCTTCTGGCTTTATTCCTCGGGTTCGACCGGGCGGCCCAAGGGCACCGTGCATATCCATTCGAGCCTCGCCGCGACCGCCGATCTCTATGGCGTGCCGATCCTCGGCATCGCCGAGGATGATATCGCCTTCTCGGCTGCCAAGTTGTTTTTTGCCTACGGCCTCGGCAATTCCCTGACCTTTCCGCTGGCGGTCGGCGCCACCGCCGTACTGACCGCAGAGTGGCCAAGTCCGGTGGTCGTCGGCCAGATCCTGCGGCAGTACCGGCCGACGATCTTTTACGGCGTGCCGACACTCTACAACGCGCTCCTGGCGAGTGCCGAATTGCCGGTGAAGGAAGAACTGGCCCTGCGCCGCTGCGCTTCGGCTGGCGAGCCGCTGCCGGCCGAGATCGGCCGGCGCTGGCGCGAGCGCACCGGGACCGACATCCTCGACGGTATCGGTTCGACCGAGATGCTGCACATCTTTCTGTCAAACCGGCCGGGCGAGGTGCGCTATGGTACGACCGGCCGGCCGTTACCCGGTTATGAATTGAAGCTCGTGAGCGAAAGCGGAGCGCCGGCTGAGCGTGGCGAGATCGGCGATCTCTATGTCAGCGGCCCGTCGAGCGCGCTCTTCTACTGGAACAACCGCGAGCGCAGCCGGGCCGCGTTTGAGGGCGCCTGGACGCGCACCGGCGACAAGTACCTGGTCGATGAGGAGGGGTATTACGTCTATTGCGGGCGCAGCGACGACATGATGAAGGTGAGCGGCCAGTACGTCTCGCCGGCCGAGGTCGAGGCGGCGCTGATGACGCATGACAGCGTCTCGGAAGCCGCGGTTGTCGGGGCGGCGGATGAGGCTGGTCTCGTCAAGCCCAAGGCGTTTGTCACGGTGCGGCCCGGAGTTGCGGGGGGACCGGCTTTGGCCGAGGCGCTCGGCGTGCATCTGCGCGGTCGGCTGCCGCTGTTCAAATGCCCGCGCTGGTTTGTCTTTCTCGACGAATTGCCAAAGACCGCGACCGGCAAGATCCAACGCTTCAAATTGCGCGCGGAAGGCGTGGCGGCAGCGGGAGGGTGAGAGGCGGCTGCGCCTGGGATGACCGTGCCCTTTCTCTGCGCCGCCGGTGACCGGCTCGAATACCGTCTTTTACCGGCAACGCGCGCGACGGCGGCGCCGTTTGTCCTGCTGCATGAGGGGCTGGGTTCGGTTGCGCTGTGGCGCGATTTTCCGGAGCGCCTTGCGGCCCTGACCGGGGCGGCGGTGCTCGTCTATTCGCGCCGTAGCCACGGGCGCTCCGCGCCGCTCTCTGCCCCGCACCGGGTTGACTACATGCACCGCGAGGCGCTCGCCGTTCTGCCCGAAGTACTGGCGCAGCTCGGGATCGCCGCTCCGGTCCTGGTCGGGCACAGCGACGGCGCCTCGATCGCGCTGATCCACGCCGGCGCCAAGCCGCAGGCGGTGCGGGGACTCGTCCTGATGGCGCCGCATGTCTTTGTCGAGGACAGGACGATCGCCGGCGCCGAGGCGGCGCGCGCGGCCTGGCGCGCGGGCGATCTCAAGACCCGGCTCGCCCGCTATCACGATGATGCCGCGGGCGTGTTTTGCGGCTGGAACCGGATCTGGCTTGCGCCCGAGTTCCGCGGCTGGAACATCGAGGCGTTTCTGCCCGCGATCTCCTGCCCGCTGCTGTTGATCCAGGGCGAAGCCGACGCCTACGGCACGCTCGCGCAACTTGGGGCGATCCGCCGCGGGGTTGCAAGCCGCCGGATCGAGGACCTTGTCCTGCCCGGCTGCGGCCATGCGCCCCACCGCGAGCGGCCGCAGGTGGTGCTCGCCGCGATCGCCGGTTTTGTAGCCGGACTGTAAGCCCGGCTACAGCCAGCTCGTATCGCCGGAAAGGCCCAGCAAATGCTGGCCGACCGTTTCAAAATGCTGGCGCCGGCCCTGCAATTGCTGCGAGACCGCGTGGATGTCGCGAAAGCGGCGCTCAAACGGGTTGTCGGCAAAGATCGCCGAGGACCCAGCGGCGTGATAGCAGGCATCGACGACCGCCAACGCCTGATGGATGGCAAAGGTCGAGGCGAGGCGGATCGTCATGCGCTCGTCGAGGGTCAGGTGGCCGCGCGCCGCGACCGCTTTGGTGATGGTCTCCAGCGACTGATAGAGATAGGCGCGCGCTGTGCGCAGCCGCGCCTCGGCCTGCGCCGTCTCGGCCTGAACGACATTGTCGTCGCGCAAGGTGCGCGCCGTGCGAAACGGCACCTTGGCGCGCGCCAGCGCGATAAAGGCGTCGAGACTGGCGCGGGCGATCCCGAGCGCGACACCGGCAAACCCCGAGCTGTAGAGTTGCAGATTGCTGAAGCGATAGAGCAGCCCGTCCTCGCGCCGCACTGCGGCATCGCGCTGCACGCAAAACCGCTCCGGCACAAACAGGTTTTCGACCGAATAGCGGTCGCTGCCGGTGCCCTTGAGACCGATGACATGCCAGATGTCGGTCATCCGCGCCGCCGCTTTTGGAAACAGCACGGTGCGGACCGCGGGGCTGCCGTCGGGGTCGCGGCGCGGCGCGCCGTCGGCTTCGACGATCGGCACATGGGCGCCGAGCCAGGTCGCATTGTGGCTGCCGCTGGCAAAGCTCCAGGTCGCGGTGACGCGATAACCGCCCGGCGCGACCCGCGCCTCGCCCGGCCCCGGCCCCCAGGCGAGAATGCCGTCGGGCGGGCCAAAGATTTCGCGCGCCGTTGCGGGGTCGAGAAAGGCCGCGGTCATCGCGCAGCCATTGTTCTGGTTGAGACACCAGGCGGTGCTGGCGTCGGTCTTGGCAATCTCCTCGATGATCGGGACATAGAGGGCCGGCAGCAGTTCGGCGC
>JBOHMF010000372.1:0-4736 GCA_050730055.1 Allostellaceae bacterium | reverse complement strand
ACGACGACGCAGGAAGTTTCGCCATCGATCCGCCGCGCCAGGTCCTCATTGGGGTCCCCGCGCGACACGCCGCGCGGGGTTGGGGCGTCTTGCGGCGCCGGCTCCTGCGCCGCGACCCGAAAGCCGACAAAATGCGCATAGGTCTCGCACACCTCGCGGTAATGCGGGTGCAATCCGCCCGACAGCACGGCCTTGCCGCGCCGGGTCACGCGGTTCGCCATCATCACCGCCTCGGTGCAGGCCGTCGCCCCGTCATAGAGCGAGGCGTTGGCGACCTCCATCCCCGTCAGCAGCGCAACCTGGGTCTGGAACTCGAACAGGTATTGCAGGGTGCCCTGCGCGATTTCCGGTTGGTAGGGGGTGTAGGAGGTCAGAAACTCGCCGCGCTGGATCAGATGATCGACCGCGGCCGGCACGTGATGGCGATAGACCCCGCCGCCGAGAAAAAACGGCGCGGCGCTGGCGGCAAGGTTCTTGGCCGCCATGCGCGAAATCCGGCGTTCGACCTCGATCTCGCCCATCGCCCGCGGCAGATCGAGAAGTCCGGCAAGACGCGCCGCGGGCGGCACCTCGGCGAACAGGTCGTCGATCGAAGAAACGCCGATCGCCGCCAGCATCGCGCGGCGGTCGGCAGCGGTCAGCGGCAGATAGCGCATCAGCCGAGGCCCTCGACAAAACGCTTGTAGCCGTCCTCATCCATCAGCGCGTCGAGCTGCGCGGGATCGTCGAGACGGAGCTTCAAGAACCAGCCCTCGCCCAGCGGATCGGCGTTGACCCGCGCCGGCTCGCCGGCGAGCGTGTCGTTGACCGCGGCGATCTCGCCCGCGGCCGGGGCGTAGATCTCGCTCGCCGCCTTGACCGATTCGACGACCGCGGCTTCGGCACCCTGATCGATGTGACGGCCGATCTCGGGCAGTTCGACATAGACGATATCGCCCAGTTGCTGTTGCGCATAGTCGGTGATGCCGACGGTGGCGAGATCGCCGTCGAGACGAATCCATTCATGCTCGCGGGTAAAGCGAAGCGCGCTCACGGGGGGCCTCCTCTCACGGCGCGGGGGCGGTGGGTGCGGGCGGGAACAAAAGGCAGGGGAACAATTCGGGCCGGCCGCGGCGTTCCGCGCACGACGAGCGCCACGGCCGCGCCGGCGGCGGCATGAGCGGCTTTGACAGTGCCCATCGCGATCGGGCCGCCGAGCGAGGGGCTGTAGCCGCCGCTCGTCACCCGTCCGATCTCCGTGCCGTCGGGGGCGAGGATTGCGGTCCCCTCGCGCGCCGGCGCCGGGCCTTGCGGGCGCAGACCGACGCGCTTCCGGTGCGGCCCCTCGGCCAGTTCGCGCAGGATGATAGCGGCGCCCGGAAAACCGCCCTCGGCGCGCCGGCGCCGCGCCACCGTCCAGGCAAGATCGGCCTCGATCGGGGTCGTCGTCTCGTCGATATCGTGCCCGTAAAGGCACAACCCGGCTTCCAGGCGCAGCGAATCGCGCGCTCCGAGACCGGTGGGCTTCACCTCCGGCTCGGCCAGAAGCCGCTCGGCAAAACCGGTCGCCACTGACGCGGGCAGCGAGATCTCAAAACCGTCCTCACCGGTGTAGCCGGAGCGGGTGATGAGCGCGGGCCGGCCGGCGATTGGCACCTCGGCCGCGGCCATGAACGGCAATTCGGCGATGCCCGGGACAAAGCGCGCCAGCACCGCCGCGGCCGCCGGTCCCTGCAACGCCAGAAGAGCACGCTCGTCGAGCGGCTCGACCGGCACGAGACCGACAAGGCGCTCGCGCAGATGCGCGAAGTCGGCCTCACGGCGCGCGGCGTTGACGACGAGAAAGAGGCCGTCCGCGCGCCGCGTCGCGATCAGATCGTCGAGAATGCCGCCCTCTTCGTTGAGCAGCAGCGTGTAGCGCGATCGCAGCGGCGTGAGGCCCGCGATGTCGCCGGGCACCAGCCGCTCAAAGGCCGCCGCCGCTTCGCTGCCGGCGAGCCGCACCTGGCCCATGTGCGAGACGTCAAAGAGGCCGGCCGCGGCACGGGTGTGCAGATGCTCGGCGAGGATGCCGGAGGGATACTGGACCGGCATCTCCCAGCCGGCGAACGGCACAAATCTGGCGCCGAGCGCCTCATGGAGGGAATGGAGCGGGGTCCGCTTCAGCGGGGCCGCGGCGGCGGCAAGGGTCAACGGGGCACCTCCGACAGTGCGGGCGCACCCGGCGCCCGGTCAGTTGTGCCCCCTCTGTCCTCGTCCCTGAGAGATTCACCCGCCCACCAGGAAGTGGAACAGGTTTACTCCTTCGGTGGGCGGCGGGACGCTGCGTCCCATCCGCCGCTTTCCAGAGCGCCCTTCCGCCTGCGGTCCTTTTGCCTGAGAGTTTCCGGGGCGGTTGCTCCTTCGGCGCCGCTTCCCTCGGTCAACAAGGGTCGCGATCTCTCCCGCAGGCGTGCGATCAGCACCTTCTCTTTACCACCGCGCCGAGCTCTCTTCCACGAAATTGGCGGGGTGCGCTTCGCTTTTCCGCCGCTTTACCATCAGCGGCCGCGGAAGTGCTGATAGAAATTGATCGCCTCGGGGCTTTGCTGAAAGCCGACATCGATGGTCACCGCGCTCGCCGTGGTGCCGGCGAGCGGGATCACTTCATCAAACCGATCGGCGACCCCGGCGCGCAGCTTGCCGGGCGGGATCGTGACGCGAACCGCGAGCGGCTGCTTTTGCAGGATCGTCTCGCCCGGGGCGACGGCCGCGACAAAATAGGTGAAATCGGCCGTATTGTTGCCCCCGGCCGCCGGGCCGCGCTGGGCAATCACATCGACCGTGAGATGCACCCGCACAGCGCCTTGCAGCGCCTCGCAGCGGCTGTCGACCTCATCGAGAAACCCGTAAAAGGCGACGTTTTCCGGCCGCGGCGCGGCGCCGGGAGCAAACACCGCGGTGTTTGCCAGCGGCCGCAGGATGACGGCGGCGGGACACGCCTGTTCCGTCGATTTTGACCCGCCAAAAAGGCCGAACAGGCGCAGGCCGGTCAGCGCCAGGACGAGCGAGACGGCCAAGCCAACCCGCGAGACGGTTTGCCACATGCCTGGATCGCAGCCGAACCTGGGGGGATCGATTCGCCGGGAGGGCCGCCGGCGCGCTCAGATGTGCTCGTGCGTGCCGTCGCAGAACGGCCGCCCGCCGGTCGATTTGCAGCCGCACAGCCAGACCTCCTCGCTCGCCTCGGCGGTGAAGGGCACCGGGGTCAATCCGCTGCCCTTGTGCGAGCCGTCGCAGAACGGCTGACTGGCGCTGCGGCCGCAGGAGCACCAGAAATAGCGCTTGCCGGCTTCGAGAGTGACGCCGTAGGGCTCTTTTTGCGCTGGAATGGGTGTGGTCATGGCTTCTTCTCTGTCCTCGCCCTTGCTAGTGTCCCGCGCCGGGCGGGGTTGCGGCGGCGGCGACTGTATGCGAGCGGCGCGCGCCGCACAAGCCGGGTCGGCGGCGGCGACGAGGAAAGGGCATGGCCGTCTACACCGAGGTCGGAGACGACGAATTGCGCGCCTTTGTCGCGCGCTACGACATCGGCAAGGTGGTGTCCTGCAAGGGCATTGCCGAGGGGGTCGAGAACTCCAATTTTCTCGTTGCCACGACGTGCGGCACCTTTATCCTGACCCTCTATGAAAAACGCGTCCGGCCCGCCGACCTGCCGTTTTTCATCGCCTTGATGGAGCATCTGGCAGGGCAGGGCGTCGCCTGCCCGACCCCCTTGAAGGGGCGCGACGGGCTGGCCTTGCGCGAATTGTGCGGCCGTCCGGCGGCGATGGTGACGTTTCTGCCCGGGATGTGGCCGCACCGCATCCTGCCGTTTCACTGTGCCGCGCTGGGCCGGGCCCTGGCGGCTCTGCACCGGGCCGGCGCCGCCTTCGCGATGCGCCGGGAGAACGATCTCTCGGTCGCCGGCTGGCGCCGCCTCTACGAGGCGTGCCGGCCGCGCGCCGACGCGGTGCATCCGGGTCTGGCCGAAGAACTCGGCCGGGAACTCGCGCAGCTCGAAGGCGCCTGGCCGCGCGACCTGCCGGCAGGCGTCATCCATGCCGATCTGTTCCCGGACAACGTGTTCTTCCGCGAGCGCGAGGTCTCGGGACTGATCGATTTCTACTTCGCCTGCACCGATTTTCTCGCCTACGACCTGGCGGTCTGCCTGAACGCCTGGTGCTTTGAGGCCGATGGCAGTCTCAACATCACCAAGTCGCGCCTCCTGCTCGACGGCTATCATCGGGCGCGGCCGCTGACACCGGCCGAATTGGCGGCTTTGCCGCTGCTGGCGCGCGGCAGCGCGCTGCGTTTTGCCTTGACCCGCCTCTACGACTGGCTGAACCAGTCGCAGGGCGCGCTGGTACGGCCCAAGGACCCGCTCGAATTTCTGCGCCGGTCGCGCTTTCACCGCCGGGTCGGAGGGATCGATGGCTACGGCATCGATCCCTGAGAGCCTGCCCCGGACGCGATCCGGGGTTGAGATTTTCACCGACGGCGCGTGCAGCGGCAACCCGGGACCGGGCGGCTGGGCGGCGATCCTGCGTCATGGAACGGTCGAAAAGGAGCTCTCCGGCTTTGCGCCGATGACGACCAACAACCGCATGGAGATGACCGCGGCGATCCAGGCGCTCGAAGCGCTGAAGCGGCCGTGCCGGGTGCGGCTTTATAGCGACAGCCAGTACCTGCGCGACGGCATCACCCGCTGGATCGCCGCCTGGAAGGCGCGCGGCTGGCGC
>JBOHMF010000371.1:0-4749 GCA_050730055.1 Allostellaceae bacterium | reverse complement strand
GTCGTGGAAAAGCACGGTGCCGTAACGAAACTCATCCACGTCGGCGGCGACGCAGAAGACGTTCGGCACCAGCATCAAGGGCGCCTGGCGCTGGTAGCGGTGCAATTGATGCACCGCCTCGCGCCAGTCCTTGCCGCTGGCGATGTAGCTTTTGTATTCGGCGACGACGAGCGGGATGCCGTTGACCAGCAGGACCGTGTCGTCGCGGCATTGCTTGACGCCCTGCACGCGGTACTGATTGGTCGCGGTGAAGTTGTTGAGGTGCTGCCGCGCGGGATCGAAGGCGATGAACTGAACGGTCCGCGCATCCTCTCCAGGCTTCAGCACCACCCGCGCCCCGTCGCGCAACAGGTCGAGGGTCTCGCGGTTCGCCGTCAATTTGTCGGGATGCGCCATCGTCCTGCGCAGAGTGGCAACGGCCTGCTTCGCCTGGGCTTCCGTCTCGACCGCGGGGTTGATGCGCCGAAGCGCCGCGACGAGGAGCTGTTCGACGAGCGGGTCCTCCAGCGGCCGCGCGAACGCCGCCATCGCCTCCTCGTCGCGATAGGTCCAGCCGAGCCCGCCGGCCGGCATGCCCGGCCCGACCTCGCCGCAGAGCCAGCGCAGGATCGGGATCTCGACATAGGCGGCTTCGGTCATGCTGCGCCGGCCTCGGCCAGGCCGTTCACGCGGACCCTGCCGGTGAGGAGGTCGTGCATCAATCCCTTCTTCAACGACTCCAGTTTCGACAGCTTCGAGAGCAAAGCCTCCCAATGCTGCCGCTGCTGCTCAATGATCTTAACAATGGTTTCCTGCTCCACACGCGAAGGAACAGGCATCATCAGCCGCTTCAGTGAGCGCTGGTTTATCGTGTTCAGTCCGGAACTTGTCGCGCAGCGCGCATTCCAAAAGCGTTGCGCATAGGCCGAATTCAACCAAAGGCACGCAAAACCCGGCACGACAGCGCCCTTTGTTCGAAGCCGAAACAAGTGATTTTGAAATGTCATGCCGGCGGCAGCCTCGGTGACTCGAGCGCAGCGACCAATCTCCATCCGATCGGCGTGTCCCTCGACAACCGGCATATCGTCGCGCGCCAGTACCCTTGGAGCAAACTCAAGGTCTCCAGCCTCCAGCTCTTGAACATCGCTCAGATCGAGGGCATCACGTTGAACATTGGCTACTCGCAAATAACGCCGCTTCCTATAGCGGGGGCGCCGGCTCTCATTGAGAGCAAACCCGATCTGTAAATCGAATTCCTTGTCTACCGTGCTGAGCAGCCAAACGATCGGAAGCCTTCCCGCCGGCGCGGACACGAACTCGGGCGATCGATCATCATGGGCTCGAACTTTTCCATTATCCCCGATGCCATGGCGAAGCAGATCGGCAAGCAAGCTCGCCCTTAGCTGTTGCGCTCGATCGATCGCCTCGCGGGTGCACTCCAATGCCGTGTCCACGGCGTCGAGAATGCGGGCGATGGCGGCTCGTTCGGAATGATCCAGGGGTGCAGCAACTCTGAGCAATGCGAAGTGTCTGGCAGTTACGGCATCAAATGTCGTTCCCTGCGCCACGCGCTGCAAAGACCATCGCCATCGCTGGGTCGCATGATATAAGAAATCTGGGTCGCATCTATTTGCTCTTATTGCAGCCAGACCGCGGCCGATGGCGTAATCGCGGTCGGCCCGGTTCACCTCGCCGACAGGCGCACGAACGCTTATCAACGTGTCCCCTGTTTGGGCACATTTGGATGGTACACTGCACCACAGAGTAGGTTCTGGGTATCGGAGGGTGAAGTTCGCATTACCTTGTAGAAAGGGCAGTCCATCGCCATTTCCATTATAAGTGTCCGAGGGAGGCGATTGCCCCGCGACCACCCTCGCGATATTTAGGAATGGCTGGGCTGCCCACCCTTTGGCCGGCCTCTCACATTCGGGCAGATAAGCCCAGCGGGGCGTCCCAGATAACTGATCAGACTGCATAGCCAGCAGCCTTAAGCAGGTCCTTCAAACGAAGCTCTGCATTAGCAGCCTCCGTCTGCGCATCCGACAGCGATTTGAGCGCATCCATCACATCGACATACGGCTCCGGCTCGAAGGTATCCACATAACGCGGGATGTTGAGATTGAATTCGTTCTCCTCGATTTCGTCGATTCCGACGATTCGAGCGTGCTTCAGCAGCTCGTCGGGATCGGCGTAAAGGGAAAGGAGTTCCCTGCCGACCTCGTCCACGTCCCGGCGGTCGTCCTCGGCGCGGCGGTGCGCCTCGGCGATCCGCTCGTCCCGCTCGGCCAGTTTTGCGGCCAGCCTCTCGCGCGGTTTCTCCAGCTTTGCGATCGCGGTCTCGGCCGCAGTCCTTTCGCCGCGGGTCGCGGCGGTGCCATGCCGGGCGCGGGCGGCGGCGATCTGCGCATCGAGGGTGGTCAGCCGCTCGGCGTAGGTCTGATACTCGGCCTGAAGGCGGCCGATCTCGTCCTCTTCGCGCCAATCGATCTGTCCGCGGATATGCCCGCTGTGCTCGGCCACGAGGCCGGGCACCCGCGCGGCGTCGCCATAGGCGTGGTAATGCACGAGCATCCGCATCACGTCCTGCGGACGCAATTCGTTCTTCGCAGAAAGCTGCCGGTAGTGGCGCGCCGCATAGATCAGCAAGACCCGGTCGCGGCGCTGCGGCGGGCGCTCCCTGCGCAAGACGAGAAGACAGGCGGGGACGCCGGCGCCATAGAACACGTTCAGCGGCAGCGAGATTACGGCGTCGATCAGCCGCGCGTCGAGCAGGGCTCTGCGGATCAGATGCTCGTCATCGGCCTTGCGGCGCTTCAGCTTTGGATTGCCGTCCTCGCCGTCCTCGCCGGTCTCTTCCTCGATCTCGGGCTGGCCGCGGAACAGCACTCCTTGCGGGCAGACGATGCCGGCGCGGCCCTCCTCGCCGAGCGAGGCAAGGATGTGCAGGATAAAGGCGTAGTCGCCATAGGCGGCGGGCGGCGCCTTGAACCCGGTGCCGCGCCCGAAGCGGCCGAACGGGTCCTTGTAACCTTCCTTGCCGAAAATCTCCCGCTTGAGCCTGTCTCGTTTTTTGCCGTCATCGGTCTGCTGTTCCGGCTTCAGCCACCAGAATTCGTCCGAGAACGGGAAATTGGCGAGCACGAGCGAGAATTTTTTGACCTGCCCGGCTTCGAGAAACTGCGGATCGGTGATCGTGCTGGCGCCGGCCTTGATGTCGGCTTCGAGGCCGTGCAAGACCGAGTTGATCTTGGCGATGGCGGCGTTGCCCCAGTTCATTTCCTGGGCAAAGTAGCGCGCGCTGCTGGTCTGATGGCCCCGCTCGCGCAGGTAATCGGCCACATGAACCAGCATGCCGCCGGAGCCGGCGGTCGGGTCGTACACGGTGTCGCCCGGCCGGGGCTGCAGCATGCGGACGAGCGTATCGACGACCTCGGGCGGGGTGAAGAATTCGCCGGCCTTCGCTCCGGCATCGTCCGCGAACTGCTTGATCAGATATTCGTAGGCGCGGCCGAGCAGGTCGGGCGGCACACTCTTGTTCGAGAGATCGTACGTGTCGAAATGCTCAATCAGCGCGTGGACGACCTCGTTAGCGATCAGCGGCTTGCCGGAACCGTCCGGCGCAGGCTGGTTCCAGTCCACCGTGAAGACGCCGCGCAATTCCTCGTTTGCCTCGGCAACGGCGCGCATCGCCTTGGTCAGCACCTCGCCGAGATTGAGCGAGGCGGCCTTGACGTCGCCCCAGCGGGAGCCGTCGGGGATCGTGAAGCGATGTTCTCCGCGCCTTCGGAAGATCGCCTTCTGCGGTTCCGAGAAGCTGCGGCCCTGCTGCCGCTCCAGTTCGGCGATCGCCTCGTCGGCCTCACATTCCCACTGGTCGCACAGGCGCTTGTAGAACATCAGGGAAAGAATATAATTCTTATAGTCCTGTCCCGCGGTTTTGCCCCGCAGGATGTTGGCGGCGCCCCAGAGGTGGGCTTCGAGTTGCTGCTGAGTCAGTTTCTTTTCGTATTTCTTACGAGAAGGTTCTCCGACGTCCAGATATATAAGAGGCAAGCTCTGCTGAATTTTTTGCCCTGACATTGGCTGCTCAGCATTCGGATTTATGGATAGGATAGAGTTTGCTGCTCGAACAGGGGATACCTTCGTTTCGGCCCTGTGGATGGCGATGGGCTCGGCGGAATCGACAAGCCTGCCATCACTCTCCCGGTTTCCGATTAGGGACACCGATCCGCCGCGGCCTCGCCCGGCACGGACGAAACCGGCTTCCCGAAGCTAGGCGCTTATTCTCGCGTATGTGCCGAGCTGCCAACCGAGGGCTTCGCGCATACGGCTGTTTCCGGCATGGCCGCCCATATCGCGAAGGGCGGCAAGATAGCAATCATGCAAGTTGGTGCGCGCCATCCGGAGATCTCCGCGGAAGAGACTGGTCTATCTGCTCGGCTGCCGGGAACCAGAGATAGCACGCTCCAGGATAGGAAACACCGTTGATCCAAGGGGGATCACCCGGCATTCCCGGCTGCCCTCCGGCCTGTGTAATTGCGGCATCGCAGATCGAGAGCGGTAATATAGGATAGATTGGGATAATCTGGGGTGGTTCACCGCAACGGGGACGGGCCATGCCGGAGATTATCGGCAAGCGCTGCGCGGCAGCGGACTATGTGAAGAACGGAAAGGCAAGGGGGTTGCAGCGCTACCGGTGCAAGGCGTGCGGCTGTAACTTCACGGCGACCAAGCCGCGCGGCAAGCCGGCGGCGCTGAAAACGCTGGCGC
>JBOHMF010000370.1:0-4766 GCA_050730055.1 Allostellaceae bacterium | reverse complement strand
ATATTGCGGCCCGCGCCGGTGATGAGGGCGATCTTTCCGTCGAGCTTGCCCATGCGCCTTTCTCCTTGGTGAGTTTTCCGGTCTCCTATCACGGTGCCGCGAGGCGGTACACCCGCGCCGCGGTGCCGCTGTAAAGCGCCCGCTTCTCAGCCGCCGAGGCGCCCTCTGTGAGGCGCTTGAACGCATTCCACAACTCGGTATAGCCGCAGGACTGCTTGTCGGGCGGAAAGTTGCTCTCAAACATCGCGCGCTCGACGCCAAAGGCTTCGATGCAGGTCTCGACATAGGGGCGCCAGACGGCGGCCAATTCCTCCGAGGAAGGCGGCGTCGCGCGCTCGGGAAAGTCAAAGCCGAACGAGGTCATGCCAAGACCGCCGAGCTTGACGGTGACGTTCGGGCATTTCGCCAGTTCGGCGATGTCCTTTTTCCAGCCGGCAAAGAGCTCCTGGCGGCGACCGCGATAGGGACCGACGCCGAGCACGCCGCCGACATGATCGAGGATGATCGCGGTGTCGGGAAAGGTGCGGGCGAGGTCGATCGCGTCCCCTAATTGCGGGTGATACTGCCAGGATTCAAAGCTGAGACCCAGGGGCGCAAGTTGCGCAAAACCCTCGCGGAATTTCGGGTCGCGCACCTGATGCGGCGGGATGAAGCGGGAGACAAAGCGCCCCACTTCGTCGCTGCCGTCCCATGCGACGCCGTGGCGGATGCCGCGAAAGCGCCCGCCGGCCACCGCGATCTCGGCTTCCAGCACATCGCGCACCCGCGCGCCGAGGGTCAGATCGGCATGACCGACGATCGCCTCGGCGACGCGGCACGGGCCGTAGCCGCCCGAGGCGCTCATCGCCGCGATGCCGTTGACAAACTCGACCTCGCCGAGGGGCGCCATCTCGGTCGGACCCGCCTTGCGGTACATCGAGCGGCATTCGAGAAAGACGGTGGCGATGATGTTGTGCCCGCCGCCGATATCGGCCAGCAGCTCAGGCAGCAGATACCGTCCGCGCTGCGGGGTGTCCCAGAAATGATGATGCGGGTCGATGATCGGGAGATCGGGTTCCAGGGCGGCTTCGGCGGGCCGCCGGGCCAGCCATGCCCCGAGCTCGGCATCATTACGGTAGAGGAGACCGCGGTATTCGCTCTGCGCCTCGCCGGTCTGCGCCATGATGCCCTCCCTCTGCCGCACGCGCCTTTTCTCGGAACGGCGGACAGGTTACTCCCTTTGCACGGCGCGCGCCGCAGATTGGTTGGGATGTCCGCGATGCGGCTGAAATCGACCCTCGCCCTCTTCCTCTTTCTGCTGGTGCTGTTGCGCGCCCGGCGCGCCCACGGGACCGCACGGCAGAGCGCCGCGCCCGGGCGCCCGGCGCCGCCGGATTGAGACCCTCACGCGCCGCCGCACATGTGCTCCGAGTCGGGCAGGGTCCACGACCCTTTGGTGCGCAGATTGGTCGTCTTGTACATGCGGCCACGGTTGTCGCCGGGCGGACAGTGCCTGGGCACCGCGACGAGGCAGATGCGCACCGGGTCGCCCGGCCGCGAGCGGTTGATCTGCGGGACCTCCTCATAGGAGACCTGATAACCGCCATTGGCGAAATTGACGGCGCTGCCGGAGCCGGGGATCAGCCGCCCTGTCGATGCGTCTTCGAGGCGCTGGCTGACCTTGCTGATCATGGTACGGGCGCACTGGCCGATCCGGGTCGGCAACGGTCCGGCGACGGCGCGACCGCCGCTCATCCAGAACGGCAGAGCGAGCGCAGCGGCAACGGCAAACGCGGCGGCTGGGCGCATGATCCTCTCCTGTTGCGAGCCTCCACCAACGGCATAGTTGATCGGCCGGCGAGGGAAAAGGATCATCTGTACGGCCGCAGGCATCAGCGTGTCTGGGCGCGGGCGGACGGCGCGGATAATCTCGGCGGTCGGGCGGAACGGGAGGATGCGGCGTGGCTGAGGCCCACATCATCGACGGCCGGGCGCTGGCGGCGGCTTTGCGCCGACAGATCGCAGAGGCCGCGGCACAACTCAAAAGCGCGCAGGGGATCGTGCCCGGGCTGGCCACGCTGCTCGTCGGTGACGACCCGGCGAGTCTGTCCTACATCCGCAGCAAGGGGCGGGCGGCGGGCGAAGCCGGGCTTGCCTCGCGCGAGGCGCGGCTGCCGGCCGACACCACCGAGGCCGCCGTGCTCGCCGAGGTGGCGCGGCTCGGCGCCGATGAGGAGATCGATGCCATCCTTGTGCAATTGCCGTTGCCGCCGCAGATCGCGGCGCATCGGGTGATCGCCGCGGTCGATCCGCAAAAGGACGTGGACGGCTTTCACCCCCTCAATGTCGGCCGGCTGTGGAGCGGGCTGCCCGGTCTGGTGCCATGCACGCCGCAGGCCTGTCTCAGGCTTCTGCGCAGCGTGCACGCCGATCTCTCGGGCGCCGAGGTGGTCGTCGTCGGGCGCTCGAACATTGTCGGCAAGCCGGTGGCCGCGCTGCTCCTCGCCGCCGGCTGCACGGTTACGATGGTGCATTCGCGCAGCCGCGATGCGGCGGCGATCTGCCGGCGTGCCGACATCCTCGTCGCCGCCGCCGGCCGCGCGCACCTCATCACCGCAGAGTGGATCAAGCCGGGCGCCACCGTTCTCGATGTCGGCATCAGCCCGCTCGCCCTGCCGGACGGCCGCAGCCGGATTGTCGGCGATGTCGATACCCTTGGCGCGCTCGCCGTCGCTGGGGCGCTGACGCCGGTGCCCGGCGGGGTCGGGCCGATGACGATCGCCTGCGTGCTCGCCAACACGCTCCTTGCCGCCTGCCGCCGCCGCCGTCTCCCCGACCCCGCCGTGTGAGGCCCGCGTCGCGCCAAGCGGTCGAATGCCGCAGGCGCCGCCCGCGCGATCGGGAACTACCGCGCCTGCCTTCTCGTTTTCGCGGCGTGATCCCTACGCAAGGAGCGACGGTCATGTTCAGCACAAAGGTGATGGGAGCGGCCCTGGCGGCCGCGTGCCTGATGGCGGTCGGAGCCATGCCGGCGGCTCATGCGCAACCCGCAACCCGCGTCATCACCAACGGACCGCAAGTCAATCGCGGCGACGTGAGCGGCTGGTCAGCCCAGCAGAACCGGGTCGAGAGTCATCGCTACGCCCGCATGGTCGCCACCGACCCGGCCTTCCGGACACACCGCGAGCGCGTCGAGTGCGGAGCCATCACCCTGCCGCAGTTGCGCGAGGAGTGCCTGCAAAGCTTCCATCACCCCTATTATGTGGGCGGATCGATGGCTCCGCACCCCTACTCCCCGTATTACGGCCGATAATCCGGCAATTGCACGGTGAAGGCCGCCCCGATGGGCGGCTTTCTCTGTTTGCAGCCGAGGAGCCAGATCGTCGGCGCACCGGTCTCAGGCCGCATTGCCCCAGGGGGTGTCAAACAGCCCGCCCTTGTCCAGGGTTCGCGCTTCATCCTCCGGCGCGGCATCATCACCGTGCGCGGTCTCGAACGCGCCGGCGGGGCACGGCCGATCCTTGAACCACCATCCGGTCTTCTTGTTGATCGAAATGTACTTGCCGGCGCTGGACAGTCTCGCCCCGAGGTTGGCACGCGGAAACTTGCCGGAAATGGCCAGCCCGCGCCGCGTGATCTCGGCATAGAGGTCATGCAGTTGCACCGGTCGGCCGTGCTCGTCGAGGACGGCATCGACCAGCGCGATCGTCTTTGCCATCTCGCTCTCCGGCGGCAGCGCCGGCCCGGAGACGGGCGCGGGCAAATCCGCCCGCCCGCCTGCCCGCGGCGCGGATTTGGCATCCAGCATCGCAAACAGGGTTGGCGCGATGTGCGGGGATGCCTCTCTCAGCTCCTCATAGCGGCGAATGAACTCCTCCCACATGCGGACCTCGTGCAGCGCGGCGTCCCGCCGTTCCCGCGCTTTTTTGAGGATCGAAGCGGCCATGGTTCCCCTCCCCCATCGATGATCCGGGAAACCTGCCGGGCCGGTCCGCCAGCGTCAAGCGATGGCGGTGAAGCCGTGGGCGAACCACAATTAGCTGCGCCGAACCGCGACTTGGCACAAATGGGAACGCGGGAATTCAAGAGATCGAAAACGCCGGGACGGCGAATCGGTCCTGAGCTCGGCTTTGGCCATTTGCCGTAGTCGAGAATGGGTGATCGGGTTTGAGGAAGCGGCGAAGCGGTTGCTGGGGTAGGCTGGGGCGTCCCTGCCAGGAGACGTCGCCATGCCCAGTTTGCCCGCCCGCTTCGCCGCGATCATCCTACCATTACAGTTGCAAATTTTGGAGATCACCGCATCTCTAAGGCATCCTGGTTGGGAGATCTTGGATGGCGGTGGCATCGATCGAGACGACGCTGGAACTGTGGGCCTCTGCTCTGCGGGAGGTGAAAGCGCGGATGCGGCCCCTGTTCACCCAGGAGCGTGTGGCGATCTCGGCGGGATTGTTTTTGGACGGCTTGCTCGGGAATGAGCCGCGCAAGACCGGATGGATGGGCGGCGAGGCGGCCGGCGATCCCGGCCCGTGGCGGCAGCAGGCGATCCTCGGCCGCGGCCGCTGGCAGGCCGCCGCGCTGCGCGACCTTGTGCGCGATTATGTCATCGAGCATCTGGCCGCCGCGCAGCGAGCCCATCTGAAACAAAACGCGCAACTGTAGAGCTTCTGTAATGGGCCGTCTGGCGTCAAGTCCCCGAGTGATATCACGCCGCCGGCTTCATGCTTCTGTCCGTGGTCAGCACGGGGCTGCCACATCATGCCATCAGAGAGGAGGCGGTGAGCCCATCT
>JBOHMF010000369.1:0-4799 GCA_050730055.1 Allostellaceae bacterium | reverse complement strand
GCCCATTCTCCCTCTCCCCGCATGCGGGGAGAGGGTCGGGGTGAGGAACAGCGGCCGGGTTTATGCCGGCGCCGGGATCGCGCGCTGATTGTACATGATCTTGCGGATGCGCGCCCGCTCCTCGGCCGAGAGCGTGCCGGGATCGACCCGCAGATTGTTGCCGGCCTCCATCCCGCGCTGCACTGCCGGGCGGCTGCCGACCTCCTCAAACCAGCGCTTGAAATGCTTGAACTCGTCGATGTCCTGACCCTGGGCCTGGGCGTTGACGGTCCACGGGTAGGAGATCATATCGGCGATCGTGTAATCGTTGCCGGCAAGATAGCGGCGGTCGGCGAGACGGTAGTTCATCACCCCGTAGAGCCGGTTGGCCTCGTCGGTAAAGCGGCGGATCGCATAGCCGAGGTCGCCCGCGCCTTCAGCCCGGCGGAAATGCCCGCACTCGCCGAGCTTTGGCCCCTGATTGGCCATCTGCCACATCACCCACTCTGTGATCTCATATTTGCCGCGCACATCCTGCGGCCAGAAGCGCCCGGCCTTCTCCGCCAGATACATCATGATGGCGCCCGACTCGAAGATACCGATCGGCGCGCCGCCACCCTTTGGCTCGTGATCAATGAGCGCCGGCATGCGATGGTTCGGGTTGAGCTTCAGAAAGTCGGGCTTGAACTGGTCGCCCTGCTGGATGTTGACCGGGACAATCTTGTAGGGCACGCCCAACTCTTCGAGCAGGATGGTGACCTTTTTGCCGTTGGGGGTCGGCCAGAAATAGAGATCGAGCATCGGTTTCTCCTTGTTTCGGAGGGGGCGGTTACTCCCGGCGAAAGGTGAGGACCAGGACATCGCGATAGGCGGGTCGCCCGGGATCGAGCGGGGTGACCGGGGTGACGCCGTGATAGACCCGGCTGTCATCGACCCAGGCGGCGTCGAGCGGCGCGGTCAACGTAAAGCTGCCAAGCGGACGGCGCGCCAGATCATAGATCGTGGTCTCGCCGCTTTCGACATTCTCGCGCCGCACCATCAGCACCAGGACCCAATCAACCCCGTCGCGGTGCAGGCCCTCCGGCGTCGGCCGCCCATCCTCGCCCGGTCGCGCTTCGATGCGGAACTGGTGCAGTTCGACATGCCAGGCGTCCGGCCGCAATCCGGCCGGGGTCAGCGTGTCAAAGAGAGCGTGCGCGCTCGTCAGGATCGCGCCAAGAGCCGGATGGCGAGCGATCCGGTCGGTGACCGGCTCAAACCAGCGTTCGATGCCGCCATTCAGGAGGTTGTAATCGCGGCTCTGATAATGCGGCTGGTGCGGCTTGCGGGCGATGCCGGCGGGACCGGCGCGAAAGGCGGCAAAACGGCGGCGGCGGTAGCGTCCGCCATCGGCCATGTAGGCGTCAACGCCAAGATCGTTCCAGCTCTCGGCCAGGCTCGGCCACTCGGCAAACCCGGCACGGTCGAGCCAGCCGCGCATGCGCGGCGCGCGCAGAAAGGCAAAGCCCCCCTCCCGGATCGCCGCCGCAGCGGCGGCGAGCACCTCGTCCATTCCCCTCACTCCGCTGTCGTTCATCGCACCCTCTCATCGACCGGGGTGCCCCGCTGCCGCATGGCTGACCTCCGCACATGCCGTCGCCGCGGCCAAAGTGCGGCCGAATGTGCGGTCAATGCAAGCGTGCTGCGGGCTTTCCTGCGCTGCGGAGCCCCTCCTCTCATGGCCAGAAGCGGACGCGCGATCGTTCCGCGCGGCGACCGAGGCCGATTGACGGCCCGCCGCTTGGGCGCTACTGATCAAACAAGGCGATAATGCGATCTGTCGGGATTCGGGTCGCCGCTGCAGATAGATAATAAGCGCCGCCCCGCTGCGGGAGCCGGCGCAGGAGGAGACGCTGATGGCCGGGCAAACCTCGGAAGACCTGTTGGCGCTGTTCGACAGTGCGCCGCTCAATCTCCGCTATTGGGTCACGTTTGTCCTGATGTCGGCGGTTTTTGTCTTCGATTTTTTCGATTTTCTGGTAGTCGGCTATCTGCTGGCGGCGGTGCGGGGCGCGTGGCACCTGACCTATGGCGAGGGCGCGTTGATCCTCTACGCCGGCGGTATCGGCGCGATTGTCGGCGCCCTCGCCTTTGGCGCCTTCTCCGACGCCTGGGGGCGCAAAAAGCAGATCATCATTGGCGGCTTCATCTGCGCGGTCAGCTCCGCCCTGATTGCCCTCGTCCCCGATCGGGGATGGTGGGAGTTTGCGCTCCTGCGCTTTTTTGTCGGCGTCGGGCTGACCGCCGCGGTGACGCCGTCGCTGACGATCATGGTCGAGTTGACTCCGACCCGGCATCGCACGATCATCACCAGCTTCTATCTCGTGTTTGCCTCGGCCGGCGGCTTTCTCGCCCCTGTCATCACCACCGCGCTCCTGGGGCCGCTCGGCTGGCGCGGCGTCGCCCTGCTCGGTGTCGTGCCGGCGATCATCGCCATCCTGGTGTGGCTGTTCACCCCGGAATCGGTGCGCTGGCTCGCCGCCAAGGGCCGCTTTGCCGCGGCGCGCGCCGAGGTTGCAACCCATATGCACCTGCCGCTCGCTGCGGTGCCGCTGCCGACGGTCCCGCCCGCGACGGTGCCGCGCGGCAATCTTCTCGATCTGCTGTCGCAGCCGCGCATGTTCTGGGAGACGATCCTGATCTGGGGCGGTTCGTCGACCGCGGCCTACGGCATCTATCTGTGGGGGCCGACGATCGTCGCGCTGCTCCTGAAGGTGCCGGTGCCGGAAGCGGCCAAGTATTTTGTCTTTGTCTCGGCCGCCGGCGTCACCGGCAAGATCGTCGTGACCCTGGTATCGCCGCTGATGGGCCGACGGCTCCTCGGCGCCGTATGGGGGTTTGGCGGCGTCATCGCGCTCGTCGCCGCCGGGTATTTCAACCACGTGCTGCTGGCCGGGCTGCCGCTCTTTATCATCCTCCTGTGCTGCTCGACCTTCTGCATCGAGGGCGGCTTTGCCAACCTCGCGCCCTATACGGTCGAGAGCTACGGTGTGACCCTGGGTGCGCGTTCCTCGGGTCTCGGGCAGACTGCGAACGGGGTCGGCAAGATCATCGGGCCGTTGAGCCTCGCTCTGATCGCCGGAACCAGCAACCTCATATCCCCTTCGGCAACCGAGGGCGCGGTCTTTCCGGCCTTCATCTTTCTCGCCTTTTGCATGCTGTTGGTCGGCTTGTCCTTTTCCATTCTGGGCGTCGAGACGCACGGCCGCGCGATGGCGCTCGGCGCTGGCGGCGAGGAGATCGCTCTCTCGGTGCGCGGCAAGGCGAGTTGAGCCGCCGGTTCGATGCCAACCCATCCTGTGACGACCGCGCGCCGGGTCCATCCGGCTCGCCACCGCCAAGAACAAAAGGACGAAAACGATGGCCGCAGCAACTTCTGAAGACCTGTTGACGCTGTTCGACAGTTCACCGCTCAACCTCCGCTATTGGGTGATCTTCGCCCTGATCTCGGCGGTTGCGGTCTTCGACTTTTTCGATTTTCTGGTGGTTGGCTATCTGCTGGCGGCGGTGCGGGGCGTGTGGCACCTGACCTATGGCGAGGGAGCGCTGATCCTTTATGCCGGCGGTCTCGGCACGATCGTCGGCGCGATCGTCTTTGGCGCCTTTGCCGACGCCTGGGGGCGCAAACCGCAGGTTGTTATCGGCTGCCTCATTTGCGCGGTCAGCGCCAGCCTGATCGCTATCGTCCCCGATCGGGGGTGGTGGGAGTTTGCGCTCCTGCGCTTTTTTGTCGGCGTCGGTCTGACAGCTGCGGTCACGCCCTCGCTGACGATCATCGTCGAGTTGACCCCGACCCGGCACCGCACGATGGTGACGAGCTTCTCGGTCATCTTTGCTTCGGCCGGCGGTTTTCTCGCCCCGGTCATCGCGACCGCGCTCTTGGGGCCGCTCGGCTGGCGCGGCGTCGCGCTGCTGGGTGCGGTGCCGATCATCATCGCCATCCTGGTGTGGCTGTTCACCCCGGAATCGGTGCGCTGGCTCACCGCCAAGGGCCGCTTTGCCGAGGCCCGCGCCGAGGTTGCCCGGCACATGCACCTGCCGCTTTCCTCGGTGCCGCTGCCGACGGTTCCGCCGGTGGCACCGCCGCGGGCCAATCTTCGGGATCTGCTGTCGCAGCCGCGCATGTTTGTCGAGACAATCCTCATTTGGGGCGGCTCTTCGACCGCCTATTACGGCATCTATCTGTGGGGGCCGACGATCGTTGCGCTGCTCTTGAAGGTGTCGGTGCCGGAGGCGGCCAAGTACTTTGTCTTTGTCTCGGCCGCGGGCATCGGCGGCAAGATCATCGTCACCCTGGTTGCGCCGCTTCTGGGCCGCCGGCTTCTGGGGGCGCTATGGGGGTTTGGCGGCGTCGTCGCGATCGTTGCGGCCGGGTATTTCAACCATGTCCTGCTCGGCGGGCTGCCGCTGTTCATCATCCTTCTCTGCTGCTCGACCTTCTGCGTCGAGGGTGGGTTTGCCAGCCTCGCGCCCTATACGGTCGAAAGCTATGGGGTACGCCTGGGTGCGCGCTCCTCGGGTCTCGGCCAGACCGCCAACGGGGTCGGCAAGATTATCGGGCCGCTGAGTCTTGCACTGATCGCCGGCACCGCCAACTTTGTCTCGCCGCAGGCGACCGAAGGGGCGATCTTCCCGGCCTTCATCTTTCTCGCCTTTTGCATGCTGCTGGTCGGCTTGTCCTTTTCCATTCTGGGCGTCGAGACGCACGGCCGCGCGATGGCGCTCGGCGTCGGCGGCGAGACGGTGCCGGCCGCGGCGCTGCGGCGCGGCGCCGACTGAAC
>JBOHMF010000368.1:0-4802 GCA_050730055.1 Allostellaceae bacterium | reverse complement strand
GGCCGAGCCCGCGCATGACGGAATGTCGCGTGGTGGTCTTTAGCGGCTCATCTGCGCTCGGCGTCCGGCGCGGAGATCTTCTCGCGCTCTTCGAGCATGCGCTTGACCGCGCTCGGCTTGTGGCCATAACGCCATGCAGCAATCTCCGCCTCGATCTCGGCGCCGAGGATCACGGTCAACCCGCTCAGATAGAGCCAGAATAGAAAGATCGCGACGCCGCCCAGCGAGCCGTAGAAGCGGTTGAACGAGCCGGCGTGGCTTGCATAAGCGGAAAATGCGGCCGGTTTGGCGCATGGCTGTAAAGGGTGCTGAGGCCAAGCATGAACAGGAGCGCGAGCAAGGGCCAGCGGATCGACAGCAGCGGATAGGGAACGTTGAGCGCAAAGATCGACCGCGCTGCCGGCAGCAGCGCCACGATCACAATGGCCAGATAGATGAGCGCGATACCGCCGATCGCCACAACCAGCGCAACGATCTGACGGTGCACAAAGCTGCGCTGTTCGGCGGTGTCAAAGGCGATGTTGAGCGCGGCGATGAGACCGGAGGAAGCCCATTGCGCGGTCCACAGGGCGATACAGAGGCTGATCGCAAGGCCGAGGCCGAGACCAAAGCTGCTGCTCGAGCCCTTCAGACTGTTCTCCAGCACATTGACGGCTTGTGTCGGGAGAAATCCGCGCAGCGCATCGAGCAGATGGTGAACGGTCGCCGGGCTGGCCACCAGACCGAAAAATGAGGCCAAGGCGGCAAGGACCGGAACAATCCCGAGCAGGCTGTAGAAGGCAAGGCCCGCAGCCGTCATCGTGACATGATCGCTGTGCGCCTCGTGTCCGATATGGCGCACCAATGCCCACCACTCGCTGACATGGTGCGGCAGGGACCGCGGATCGGTCGCGCCACCATCGCTCTGTTGCATCGCGAGGAAACAACATCGGCGCTTTCACCGAGTTCAAAGCGACCGCGCCGGGTGGACTGACCCCGGCACAACCCCATTGTTATGGCATGAACACTTGCCTCGGCGCGGGCCCGTTCGTGTTCAGCCGCGGGTTGCCGGGGAGTGCTACTCCACCAGCTCCGGTTCCTGCGGGGCGGAAGCGGGGCGTTCCTCAAAGGTGAAGGTGAGGGTGTCCTCGCCCTCCTTGTAGCTGACGCGGACGATGCCGCCCTTGGCGAGCCGTCCGAACAGGAGCTCCTCGGCGAGCGGCTTTTTGATGTGCTCCTGGATGATGCGGCCCAAGGGGCGGGCGCCAAACAGCCGGTCGTAGCCCTTCTCGGCGAGCCAGGCGCGGGCGCTGTCGTTGAGTTCGATCGTCACCGCGCGATCGGCCAACTGCTCTTCGAGTTGCAGGATGAACTTGTCCACGACCCGGCCGATCGTCTCGGGCGACAACGGCGCAAACGAGATGACCGCGTCGAGCCGGTTGCGGAACTCGGGGGTGAACAGGCGGTTGATCGCCTCCTCGTCATCGCCCTCGCGCACCCCGCTGCCAAAGCCGATCGCGTGCCTTGCCAGATCCGAGGCGCCGGCATTGGTCGTCATGATCAGGATGACATTGCGGAAATCGACGGTCTTGCCGTTGTGGTCCGTCATTTTCCCGTAATCCATGACCTGCAGCAGGATGTTGAAGAGATCGGGGTGGGCCTTTTCGATCTCGTCGAGAAGCAGCACCGAATGCGGGTGCTGATCGATCGCATCGGTCAACAATCCGCCCTGGTCAAAGCCGACATAGCCCGGCGGCGCGCCGAGGAGACGCGAGACGGTGTGCCGCTCCATGTATTCGGACATGTCAAAGCGGGTGATCTCGATCCCCATTGTGCGGGCGAGCTGGCGCGCCACCTCGGTCTTGCCAACTCCGGTCGGACCCGAGAACAGATAGGAGCCGATCGGTTTTTCGGGATCGCGCAACCCCGCACGGGCCAGCTTGATCGCCGACACCAGCGCGTCGATCGCCTTGTCCTGGCCAAACACCATCGTCTGCAGATCGCGCTTCAGGTTTTTCAAGACCTCGCGGTCGTCGCGCGAAACGGTCTTGGGGGGGATGCGCGCCATCGTCGCGATCACCGCCTCGACCTCGCGCGCGGTGATGGTCTTGCGCCGCCGGCTCTCGGGCAGCAGCATCTGCGCCGCGCCGGTCTCGTCGATGACATCGATCGCCTTGTCCGGCAATTTGCGGTCGCCGATATAGCGGTGCGACAACTCGACCGCGGCGCGGATCGCATCGGTCGTGTAGCGGACCTTGTGGTGCCGCTCGTAATAGGGCTTGAGACCGCGCAGGATCTTGACTGTGTCCTCGACCGTCGGCTCGTTGATGTCGATCTTCTGAAAGCGGCGGACGAGCGCGCTATCCTTCTCAAAGTAGTTGCGGTATTCCTTGTAGGTCGTCGAGCCGATGCAGCGGATGGTGCCGCTGGCGAGAGCCGGCTTCAGCAGGTTGGAGGCATCCATCGCCCCGCCGCTGGTGGCGCCGGCGCCGATCACGGTGTGGATCTCGTCGATAAAGAGGATGGCGCCGGGATGCGCTTCCAGTTCCGACAGGACCGCTTTGAGGCGCTCTTCAAAATCGCCGCGATAGCGCGTGCCGGCCAGGAGCGCGCCCATGTCGAGGGCGAAGATCGTTGCGTTCTGCAGAACCTCGGGCACCTCGCGCTGGACGATGCGGCGCGCCAGACCTTCGGCGATCGCGGTCTTGCCGACACCGGGGTCGCCGACATAGAGCGGATTGTTCTTTGACCGCCGACAGAGGATCTGGATCGTGCGATCGACCTCGGCCTCGCGTCCGATCAGCGGATCGATCTTGCCGGTCTTGGCCTTGCGGTTGAGGTTGACGCAATAGGCGTCGAGCGCGTCGTGGCCGCGCTTTTGCGACTTCTCACTGCGCTCTTCCTCGTCGGCTCCCTGCACGCGCCGGGTTTCCGAGCGGCCAGGCGACTTGGCGATACCGTGCGAGATGTAGTTGACCGCGTCAAAGCGGGTCATGTCCTGCTCTTGCAGGAAATAGACGGCGTGGCTTTCGCGCTCGGCAAACATCGCGACGAGCACGTTGGCGCCCGTCACCTCCTCGCGGCCCGAGGACTGCACATGGATCGCGGCGCGCTGCAACACCCGCTGAAAGCTCGCCGTCGGCTTGGCGTCCTCGTGGTGGTTGGTGACGAGGTTCGACAACTCGCTATCGACGTAGTTGAGGACATCCCGTCGCAACCGTTCGAGTTCGACGCCGCAGGCGCGCAACACCGCGATCGCGTCCTGATCTTCGGTCAGCGCCAGCAGCAGGTGCTCGAGCGTCGCGTATTCGTGACGGCGCTCGTTGGCCTGTGCGAGAGCCCGGTGCAGCGACTTTTCGAGATTGCGTGACAGCACGCCCGCCTGTCCTTCCTCGGAGAAAGCCTAGTCCTTTTCCAGCGTGCACTGCAATGGATGCTGGTGCTGCCGGGCGAAATCCATGACCTGCGTCACCTTGGTCTCCGCGACCTCATAGGTGTAAACGCCGCAGATGCCAACCCCGCGGCGATGGACGTGCAACATGATGCGCGTCGCTTCCTGCCGGTTCTTGCTGAAAAACCGTTCGAGGATATGAACGACGAACTCCATCGGCGTGTAGTCGTCGTTCAACATGAGAACCTTGTACATAGACGGCTTTTTGGTCTTTGGCTTCGTCTTGACGACGACGCCGGTTCCCGGCCCTTCCTCGCCGCGCTTTCCGTTATCTCTCATCTCGATCCGGCGCGATGACGCTGTTCGCGGATATCCGCTGGCTGATGATATTGGCTTTTTGTGCCCGCGGAAAAGGGTGTTTTGGCAGGTTGCCGCGGCGGCGGTCTGCTCATTCGCTGCGCGTGGGGCGGCGGAGCAGCCGCTTCACCAGATCGGCAATCGCCGCATTCCGGTGCAGCACCGCGTCCACCGCCTCGCAGATCGGCATCTCGACCCCGAGCCGGCGCGCGAGAGCCACGGCTGCGGCGGCGGTCGCCACCCCTTCGACGGTGCGGCCTTCTTTCAGCACTGTCGCGAGCGCCTCTCCGCGGCCGAGCGCGAGACCGAGCGCGTGGTTGCGCGATTGCGTCGCACTACAGGTCAGCACCAGATCGCCAAGCCCCGAGAGACCGCGAAAGGTTTCCGGGCGCGCGTCTTTTGCAACCCCGAGCCGGACCATCTCGGCGAGGCCGCGGGTGATCAGCGCGGCGCGGGCATTGTCGCCGAGACCGCAGCCGACGACGATACCGCAGGCGATCGCGACGACATTCTTGACCGCACCGCCGATCTCGGTGCCGAGCGGATCGTCGGACAGGTAGGGCCGGAAGCGGCTGCTCCCGAGCGCGGCGGCAAAGGCGCGCGCGAGCGCGGGATCGCGGCTCGCCACCGTCACCGCAGTCGGCAACCCGCGCGCCACCTCGACGGCAAAGCTCGGACCGGACAGCACGGCGCAGGGCGCCTGCGGCAGCAGTTCGCTGGCGACCTCCGACATCGTCTTGAGCGATGCCGTCTCGATCCCCTTGGCACACAACAACAGCGGCGCACCGGCGGGCAGCAGCGGCGAGAGACGGACGAGCACGCCGCGCAGCGACTGCGCCGGCACAACGAGAATCACCGCCTCGGCCGCAGCGAGGGCGGCGTCCGGATCGGCGGTCACGGTGATCGCCGGGTCGAGCGCGATCCCGGAGAGATACGGGTTTTCGCGGCGTTCGGCGATGGCGGCCGCGAGAGCGGGGTCGCGCGCCCACAGCACCGGGCGCGCACCGGCCCGGCAGGCAGCAGCGGCGAGCGCGGTGCCCCAGGCGCCGGCACCGACGATCGCCAGCCGTCTCAC